>PLKR01000457.1 GCA_003140655.1 Acidobacteriaceae bacterium
CGAGAGCGAAATGGCGCTCTTCTACGAGTGCACGCTGAAGTGTGCTCGAAAAGTGCTTGACACCGCCGACATTGTCAGAGAGGCGATGTTACGCCAACTACGTCAGAGGATCATGTTCTCAATCGCGAAGCAATACTCGGTATTCATCGGACTCCCTAATGAGGTGTTAAACTTCGGCGAGGCGGAACTTCCCCGTGTCAGCCATTTCGTCATCCCGAATCATCCGATTCAGCACCTTCGAGGTCAATCTCCACACCGGGGAACTACGCCAAAAAGGACAGAAGATAAAGCTCCAGGAACAGCCGTTTCAATTGCTGGCGGCTTTGCTGGAACGACCGGGAGAACTCGTTACTCGCGAAGAATTGCGCAGCAAGCTCTGGCCAGCGGACACATTCGTCGACTTCGATCATAGTCTCAATGCTGCCATCAAGAGATTGCGCGACGCACTGCGCGATTCGGCGGACCGGCCCATCTTTGTTGAGACCGTCGCTAAACGGGGGTATCGTTTCATTTGCGACGTCGAGACTCTGACCGCATCAGGAGTCTCCGACGTCAACGGTCTCAAACGGGATACAAAAACCGGACTGATCTCAGCGAAGGTGTTGCCGACCAGTGCCGACGCCTCCTGGAGATCGAAGGGGAAATTCGCCGGGGCTGTGTTGGCCATTGTCGTTGTGGCCTGCGTGGCCGCGGGGTGGCTGCTTTGGCGTCGAGCAGGAGGATCAACATCATCGCAAGCCTCGATGACACTGCGTCGTCTGACAACGAATGCCAGCGAAAACGGAGTTATCTCTTCTGCGATATCTCCGGATGGCAAGTACCTGGCCTATTCCGACAAAACCGGAGTGTACTTGCGCCCGCTTTCTACCGGCGAATCGCATTCTCTGCTACCTACGGTTTCTGACGTCACGTTCCTGGGATGGTTCCCGGACAGCTTGCAGTTGTTGGCGTCGTGGTCCACTCCGCCAGGGAACAAACGTCTGTGGACCGTCTCCATTCTGGGTGGCAGCCCGCGCCAGTTGAGCGACGAAGGCTGGTCAGGTTCGGTATCGCCGGACGGCTCGCAAATTGTATTTCTCAAAGGAGCAGGTTTTGCGGAAACGGGTCAAGAAATCTGGCTGATGCGAGCAAATGGGGCTGATCAGCGCCAGCTGATTTCGTTTCCTCAGGGGCGGCTTCTCACGCCGGTTTGGTCGCCCGATGGGCGCTGGATTGCGTATCTGAAAAACAGGGTTGGGCCCGATCGTGAGGAATCTTGGATTGAGGTCTTGAATCTGGAGCAGGATATTAAAAGGGTTGTCCTGTCGGAGCCAGATCTGAGTGTTTGGGGGCTGAGCTGGCTGCCGGATGGACGTTTGTTGTATGCCCTGTATGAACCGCCGCCTAGTCAGAACAGTTCGAACTTTTGGGCGGCCCGCATAAACTTAGACACGGGGGGCCTCGTGGGAACTCCTGTAAGGATCACCAGCGGCGATGGCTATGTGGTGCAGCCGAGCATCACCGCCGATGGCAAGCATCTCGTATTTGACCGGGATAAGCCACAGGGGGATGTCTACGTGTCAGAGTTTTCTGCCGATGGGCCGCGACTCAGTACACCGCGCCGGCTCACGCTCGATGACGCTGACGACGTTCCTTTCGACTGGACAGTTGACAACAAAGCGGTGCTGTTCATTTCTGATAGAACCGGTGCGGTTAATATTTTTCGACAAGGGATTGATGAAACCTCCGCGGAAATGGTGGTTTTTGACCGGGAGAAAAAGTTGCCGATTTGCCGGTTAAGTCCAGACGGAACTCAAATTCTGTATTCAATCTCTGCGAATCCCGACGACACTTCCCTCCCTGTACGCCTGATGCGAGCGCCGATCCACGGCGGCCCGCCGCAAATGGTGCTTGAGGCCCCGGCAATCGGTAACTATGGGTGTTCGCACGCACCGGCAGCCATCTGCGCCTTCGGCCAGGAATACTCGAAAGAGTTAGTGATTTCGGTCTTTGATCCGGCTATCGGCAATCCGCACGAAGTCGCGAAGCTCCAAGACCAAACGGGCCGATGGGGTTGGGGGCTTTCCCCGGACGGGACTTTAATTGCGGAAATTACTTTGGGCGGCACCGATAACCGACTCCGTCTGCTCTCGCTCTCGGGTCAACCCACTCGCGAGTTTGCGGTGAAGAACTGGAGCAACTTTACTTCCTTAGATTGGGCCGCCGATTCCAAGGGCCTCTTTGTCGCCAGCAATCCAACTGGCTTGAAGCAAAGCCTGCTGTACATAGACTTGGCGGGCAATGCACATCCAATCTGGCAATTGAACAACATTTGGCCTAGTTGGGCTATTCCCTCGCGCAATGGGAAATACGTGGCAATTCCGGTAGCCACCGTTGATGGCAATGTTTGGATGGCGGAAAACTTTTGAGGATGCACGCTTCAACGACTCCAGAGACCCGCATCAAGGCCATTAGGACTGAGGTTGACTTCCTTCGCCACAGACAAAAGGCTTCGGGATCGTGGGTTGGATGACGCAGCCGCTCGGTACCTGTTGAAACCAGATATAACGCCAATTGCGACGATTGCCCGCCAGTCGGCGGGTGGGATAGCTTCCGCTTAGCCGACTAACCGCCCAGAATCGTTGCATCCGCTGCAACGCGCTGCACAGTCTATAATTGCGGCGCACGGATGGCTCTTACTCCTGGGACAAAACTCGCCTTACGAAATCCAATCGTCGCTGGGAGCGGGGCGTGAACGCCGGAATAGATTGTGGATGAAAGGTCGGCCCGCGGCATGAACTACAAGGTGACGGTTATCGGCGCCGGACGCATGGGATCCGCTCTTGCGACGGTACTGTTCCATAAGGGATTTGCCACGACGGTGTGGAACCGGACTGGCGCGAAAACGGAGGTCTTGTCAAGCCTCGGTCTCAGCGTGGCCCAGAGCGTCGAGGAATCGGTTCGAGAAGCGGATATCGTTGTTGTTAGCGTCAGCGATTACAGTTCAACGCGACAGTTGTTGCGACAACCTGACATTGAAACCGCCCTCCGCGGCAAGATCGTCGTGCAACTGAGCAGCGGCACGCCCAAAGAAGCCAGGGAAATGGACTCCTGGGCCCGCCGGTGCGGAATATCGTATCTTGACGGCGCCATACTGGGCAGTCCGGAATGGATCGGAACACCAGCCTGCACGATCTTCTATTCCGGGCCGGCGGAAGTCTTCAACCGCGCGAGGCCGGTTCTGATGGTCTTTGGCGATAGGACGCTGTTCGTAGGGCATGAGATCGGTCAGGCCTCGGCATTCGATGTTGCTGTCCTAACCTTCGGCGTAAGTGCGATGTTGGGCTTTCTCCAAGGGCAGGTTGTTTGGGAGAGTGAAAACCTGCCCGCTGGAGGATTTCTGGAGACGATCAAGGGGATGATGCCAACCATGGAATCAGTCTTCACCGACATGTCGCGGAGAGTTTCGTCAAAAAATTACCGCGGCGATCAAGCTTCGCTCGAAGCGTATTCTGTGGTCACCAAGCAGCTTGTAAGCTGGTGCCAAGATCGAGGTTCGGACCACACTATTCCTGATGCGTACGTTAACCTCATGGAGCGAGCGATCCAGGCGGGCAAAAGTCAGGCTGATTTCGCATGCCTGTTCGAGATTCTGTCCGACGCCACGAGCAAGCCAATCTGATATTTTGGTGTTAAACGACCAGACCCGCTTGCGTGCAAGATTAGCTGATCAGGATGTAACTCTCGGATGACGGGCAAACCGATGCGGCTACGTGCTAAACGCGATCTGAGCTGGGACGACTGCACGTTCGACATTTAAAATCCTACTCGTATTGGCGTGCAAGTGACTTCTGAGGACTTGGCTGTCGTTTAACGCGAGAAGTTTTTTCCGATCTACGAACGCATCACTGCACAACGATCCGAATTGAAATCATTCCAAGACGCCGCGAAAGCAAAGCGAAAGAGACTCGTGGAAGAATCGCTCCAACTCAGATGACGCCGCGCAGCGATTGCAACGACTGGAAAGGACAATCTTAAGCTGTTAGACCGTCAATTGCGCTTCCCGATGTCTCAGGCTGAACAATATCGCCACAACGGCCAACACGAGCGGACAGATCACGCTCGCTTCGGGACCCACCGTTCCTCCCGTCAGCCACTGTGACCCGTTCAACGTCACATTGAAGAGGTTGTGCG
>PLKR01000650.1:0-5817 GCA_003140655.1 Acidobacteriaceae bacterium
CACCTCGGCCTTCCCGCCCGCCTGAGCTATCGCTTGTGCAGACGATTCGAGAGCGGCGCGGGTGCGTCCGCACAGAACGGCGGTGGCGCCTAGACTCGACAACTCATGCGCGATGGCGGCGCCAATGCCCCGTCCTGCGCCGGTAATGACCGCCACTTGCCCGGCCAGGGGGTGAACCGCATCCTTCAGCACCGTGTTCATCGAAATGCCCTCCAGTCCCGTAGAAGTCCACTGCGTCCCGCTCCAGTGCCGCGCGAGGGCCGGATTTAGAGGCTATCCACCCGGTGCAGCATCTGCATCTTATACAATAGCGCGAAGGGTGAGTGGGAAGTTGCTTGCCTTCGGAGCAAGAGGTACTTATAATCCGGCAACCGGGAATGAAAGGGTCAGTCGCGTTGCGTCCCGCAGGTTACCTTTTTTGCGAGAGGCGTGATGGGAACGCTGCCCGGCACTTCCAAAGCGGAATCTGTAGCGCGAAAAGCTGTCGGAGTGGAATGCAGCCAAAAAGTTAGGAAATCGATTTCGCGAAATTGTGAATCCCCGACGATCCAAGGAGCCATACTGATGAAAAAGATTCTGGTCACGGTTGTGCTTGGAGTTGCTGTACTGGCGGCGGCAAAGGATGCAGCGCGGCCACTACTGGGGCAAGCAGCAAGTCCACAACCGTCCGCGTCACCCGCGCAACCAGCCCAGCCGGCGCAAGCACAAGCGCCCGCTTCACCCGCGCAGGCTCCGGTTATTAAGGACCCTGCCGAGTACAACGCTTACGTGGGCGCCAGCCAGCAGAAGGACCCCGCGGCCGAGATCAGCGGCCTCGAGGCCTTTCTGACGCAGTACCCCAATAGCATCATGAAACCGCAGGCGCTTGAAATCCTAATGGCGCTGTATCAGCAGACCAACAGCCCTAAGGTAATGGACACTGCCCAGCGAGTGCTGGCCGTCAACCCGGATAACGTCAAGGCACTCGTCGTGTTGGCGTACACCGAGCGGGCAACGCAGAAATGGGCGGATGCCAAGCAACATGCCGAACACGCGTTGGAGGTGCTGCCGAAATGGACGAAGCCGGACGGGGTTTCAGACGCCGATTTTGCCAAGCAGAAGACGCAGTTCGGCTTCATCATGGAGAGTGTCGCCGGTTTTTCCGCGCTGCAACTGAAGGACTATGCGTCGGCCCAGAAACACCTGCGAACCGCGGTGGAAACCGATCCCAGCAACGTGGAGAACGTATACGCGCTGGCCACTGCCCTGCTGCCTCCCTCAACTCCCGCTGACGAAGTCAACGGCTTGTTCTTTATTGCCCGCGCAGTGAATTTGATTACGGACCCTACCGGCAAAGAGCAGGTCAAGAAGTTTGGACACAGTAAGTACATGCGCTATCACGGCGGAGACGATGGATGGACCGATCTGCTGGCACAAACCGTGTCTACTCCGCTGCCACCGGCCGGTTTCACGATCAAGCCCGCTCCTACTCCGCCCGAGCAAGCTCATGCCATGGCGATTGCGACCGAGCCCACCAAGATGGACTTTGGCCAATGGGAATTCATCCTCTCGAACGGCTCCCAGGCTGACCAGGATCTGGTGTGGAACGCCATCAAAAGCAAGGCGGTACAGCTGCAGGGTACGGTCATCAAGGCGACAGCCACGGAGTTCGACATCGCTGGAAGCCTCGACGATATCGAGGCCAAGAAGGTGGACATTACGCTGACCTTTGAGGACAAGGTGCCGCTGAAGCTGATCCCCAAGGAAGGCGCCAGTCTTGACTTCCAGGGCGAGCCTGCTTCGTACACTCCAAGTCCGTTTATGATGACTATGGAGAAGGGCAAGCTGCTGAAGGCTGCGGCACCAGCCGCTCCGGCCAAGAAACCAGCCGTTCATAAACCAGCTTCGCAGTAGTTCCAGTAGGGATTCGAACAAAAGGCAGCCCAGGCGGGCTGCCTTCGCTTTTTTCGGGCTATCGAAAACAAGAACACTACTGGCGACGGCTAGCGCATCGCTTTCTTTTCCAGCGATACCGGCCGCGCGCTGCGGGGCGGGCGTTTCGCCCCATCCCGAAGCTGGCGCACGTCGATCTTGAGCTCGTCGATGGTCCGGCTGAGCGTATTGCGGTGCATTCCCAGTTCGCGGGCAGCGCGGCATTGGTTGCCCTTATTTTCCTGGAGGACGGTGAGGATAAAGCGCTTCTTGAATTCGCGCACGCCCTCGGAATAAAGGATGTTGCTTTTGTACATCTGCAGGATGAGTGCTTCCAGTTGATCTTTCACGTTAGGTCTCTCTCTTTTCGTTCAATGTCATGTACGAACTGCCCTGCCGGCACAGCATCTATTTCGACTTGGACGCGGGAGTGCCGGTCAATTCTTTCGGGGCCCGATGCAGGAAGTCGAGTCCCTCATAGAATCGCGCCCGCAACGCCGACGGCGCCACCCAAATGGCGGCCCTTCCGATCACCAGGAAATAGGGCGCCAGTTGCGAATTCTCCAGCATCTTTGAGGTGGGCGTGAACGCGGTCATTCCCATCAGGACCACGGCCACCACCAACCCGCCCTTCACCAGGCCCAACAAAGCACCCAGAAAACGGTCAAACCCGCTCAACCCGACTGCCTTCATCAGCTTGCGCGCGACCCTGCCGGCGATGCTGAACAAGATCAAGATCGCAAAAAAAATGAGGAGGAAGCCGAAAATATCGGCCAGCCACTCGTTCCTCAAAAACGACATAAACCACTCCGCCAGGCGCTGATACTGCCAGGCGGCGACGATGTAACCAATTACCAGGCCAGCCATGCTCAGAGCTTCCGCGAAGAAGCCCTGGACAGCGGCCGAAACCACGTTCAACAACACAACCACGACAATCAACCAGTCCGCCGCGGTCATGCTACTCTCCCGCCCGCTCTCTTGCGAGCAATTCTTCGCAACGCCTTCCCGCGGACTGTTCTGCCGAAAAACGCCCGGCGCTTACACATCCAGTTTGTGCCCTGTGATCTGGAGGTAGGCGTCGAGATATTTTTCGCTGGTCCGGTTGGCTACCTCGGCCGGCAGAGCTGGGGCCGGTGGCTGCTTGTTCCACCGAATTTCTTCCAGGTAATCGCGAACGTATTGCTTGTCATAGGACTCCTGCCCCCGCCCCGGCGCGTACTTGGCGGCGGGCCAAAAGCGGGAAGAATCCGGCGTGAGCACCTCATCGGCCAGCGTGATTCCCTTGGGCGTGCGTCCAAACTCAAACTTGGTGTCGGCGACGATGATACCCCGCTGGCGGGCGTAAGTGGCGGCCTTTTTGTAGATCCGCAGGGTGATTTCGCGCAGGTGGCTGGAGGTCTCTGTGCCTAATATCTCGCACATCCTCGCAAATGAAATATTTTCATCATGGCCGTTCACCGCCTTGGTGGCCGGAGTGAAGATGGGCTCCGGGAAGGCCTCGGACTCAAGCAATCCCGCCGGCAGTGCGATGCCACAAACTTTGCCCGTCGCCTGATATTCCTTCCAGGCCGACCCCGAAATGTAGCCGCGCACCACGCACTCAACGGGGAACATCTCAGCACGCTGCACGATCATCGACCGGCCACGCAACTGGTCGGCATACTTCTGCAAAGATTGCGGATAGCGATCCACGTCCGCGGTGATGCTGTGGTTGGGGATAATGTCAGAAAGGAAGTGGAACCAGAACAGCGACATCTGGGTCAGGACGCGGCCTTTGTGAGGGATGCCGGTGGCGAGCACATAGTCGAAAGCCGAAATGCGGTCGGTGGCGACGAAGAGCAAGCGTTCATTATCCAACTGGTAAACGTCGCGCACCTTTCCGCTGGCGAGAAGTTGGAGATCGGGGAAATCGGTTTGTAGGATTACGGGGTCGAGAAGTTTAGGAGTCATGTTGAAATTTTACAGGTAAGGAGCGAGGCGTATTTTAGCCTCTCAGAAATTTTTGTCAACGGCAGAGATTACGGCGAAGAAAGAAGTCCGTATCCTATTGATTGGGGAAACGTTGGCCGTCGAGAGCATTCGGGAATCGAGGGGGAGCTACGGAATTGCGTTCAGGTGGTTGTGGAAAAGCTGAGGATGAGAGTGGATATCGTGGCGGTGGGCGGGGTTTGGCCGAAGTCGGCAACCTCTGAGCCTGACTGTCATGGAGATACGAGGCGACTCCTGACCAGATCCAAGGAGCGGTCGAACTAAGGTCTGATTCGCGCTGAACCGGCCCGCTAACCCCAATCCCTACGCTGCTCCGAAACGGACCGAGACTAGCTTCGACACGCCAGGCTCCTGCATGGTTACGCCGTAGAGCACAGGCGCAATGCTCATCGTCTTCTTGCTGTGCGTGATGAGGACGAACTGCGTCTTGATGCTCATCTCTTTCACCAGGTCGGTGAAGCGGGCGATGTTGGCCTCGTCCAGAGGAGCGTCGACTTCGTCGAGGATGCAGAACGGGCTCGGTGTGTACTGGAAGATGCCGACCAGCAGCGCGAGCGCGGTGAGCGCCTTTTCGCCTCCTGAGAGCAATAACACACTCTGCAGGCGCTTGCCGGGAGGAGAAGCGACTACGTCAATGCCGCTCTCGGCGGAGTTTTCCTCATCAGTCAGCTTCATGAAGGCGTGGCCGCCGCCAAAAAGCTTTTTGAAAGTCTCTCCGAAGTTCTCGTTGATCTTGGTGAAGGCCTCCTGGAACTTCTGGCGCGAGACTTCGTCGATCTCGCGGATGGTGGCGGTTGTGTTCTCGATCGATGAGATGAGGTCTTTGCGCTGGGCGTCGAGGAAGGTGTGGCGCTCGGCAGTCTCGCGGTACTCTTCGAGCGCCATCATGTTCACCGGGCCCATGGCTTCGAGTTTGGCGCGCATCTCGCGATAAGAGTGATCGCAGGCTACGAGTTCGTCGCCCTTTAGGAGGATGATTGTCGTGTCGGCCAACAAGGCGGCGCGTTCAACTCCGAGTTCGTTCAGACAAGTTTCCGACATGTACATGGCGTCGGCCTGCAGCTTGGCGGCAGCCGCCTGGAGTTCACCCCGGCGGTCGCGGGCCTGGTCGAGAAGTTGGCGGGCGCCGCGCAGAAGTTCGTCGATTTCAGCGAGGCGGGCGCGGAGTTGGTCCTTTTCGAATTGAAGCAAACCCTCCCGAGCCTGGCCCGCGTTGCGCTCGGCCGCGAAGTCGGCGGCTTGCTGTTCGAGTCGGAGGTTTTCGGTTTCGCGCTGCAGCTTTTCAGCGGCGGCCGCATCGATCTGCGAGGCGAGATCATGAAGGCGCTCACTCATTTCGCTGAACAGAGAGTCGATGCGTCCGAGCGCAGCAGTCGCAGAGCGATGGCGCTCTTCCAGCCCCGCGACCCGGGCCACGCGCTGTGAACTGCTTTGCGCCGCATCTTCGCGACGCTGTCGCAGGGCACCGAGAGATTCCTGGGCTGACGCGATTTGCTGCTCGAGTTGAGCGCGACTTTGTTCCGCCGCGGCGATTTCCTCCTGACGCGCCGTGATAATCGATTCCTGCTCGGCTCGTTCGGCAGCAAGGCGGCGTAGCTCCGCTTGCGAAATGCCCATGCGCTCAGTGACGCGGGCCATCTCGGAATCAAGCTGCTGCAGCATGTGGCCAGAGGTCATCGACTGGCGCTCGGCTTCTCGCTTTTCACCTTCGAGACGTTCCAGCAAGGAAGCGAAGTCTTTAATTTCCCGGCCGAGAGTCAGCACCCTCATCTCTTCTTCGCGGAGAGCGCGCTCCAGGTCTTCGAGCTGGCGGAGAACTTCGCGGAGTTCGCGCTTCATTGAAAGCGGGCCTTCGGCGCGCTGTTTGCCGCCGGTGACGGTAACGTTGTGGAAGCATTCTCCGGATTGCGAAAGGAA
>PLKR01000650.1:5837-11272 GCA_003140655.1 Acidobacteriaceae bacterium
TCGGTCGGCGGGGCGCAGTGCGCGGCTTCGTCGAGGATGAAGGAGAACTTGGCCTGCGAATCTTCGGGATGAACAAGAAATGTGGCGCGGCCGTCGACGTCGCTGCGCAGCAGCCGGAGGCCTTCGTCGGCAGCATCCCNNCGCTCAAAGCGCGGCTCGACTTCAAGAAAATCCGCGAGCACACCGACCGGCGCGAGGCCGCTCTGCATCACTCCCGACTGGAAAAGACGGCGAACTGATTCGGTTGAGTAGCCATGTTCAGCGATAACCGCTTCGAGAGATCCTTTTTTCCCCAGGGCCGTGGCAAATTCTGCGCGGAGCAGATCAAGATGAGTCTTCGCTTTGGTTTCATCGAGACGCTTGGCCTCGACCAAGCGGCGAAGCTGGCTGATCTCTTCAGTGATTCCGGCTACGCGCTGCGTCACCGTTTCGAACTCGAGGGCCAGTTGGCCGCGCTGGCCGCCGAAGGCTTCCACCTGGAGGTTGGCGCTGGTCATTTCAGCCTGCAGACGGCGTGCTTCGCGGTCCGCTCCTGCGAGGCGCTCTTCGGATTGCGCGAGTTGGTTGCGAAGCCGCGAGGCGGACGAGACTGTATCAAAGATGGCGACGCGCGATTCTTCCTGCTGGTGTTCGAGTTCAGCCAACGCGGTTGCCGCGGCTGCGGCTTCCTGCTGGGACAACGCCAACTCGTGTTGGGCTGCGGCCAGATCGGCCGCGGCGGATTCCAGCACCTGCCGGTTGGCATCGCGCTCGGCCTCAAGCGCGGTCAGGCGATGACGAGCCTGGGCCAGTTCCGCTTCGGCCGAGGCCGAGCGAACCACCAACTCGGCGCACCGTTCGTCGTTATGACGGCGGCGAGCGCGGGCGCGATCGATNNTCGCCGTGCTCCGACTCGAATTGCTGCACGGCTTCGGTGCGGTGCCGCATGTCTTCGGCGAGGGCGTTGAGTTGGGCGTCGAGTTCGGTGCTCTCCTGCTCGATCACGGCAAACTTGCTGGCCAGAACCGCGCGCAGCTGGGCGCGCATCTCTTCGCGCAGCTTCGCATAGCGCTCGGCCTTGGAGGCCTGGCGCTTCAATGAATTCATCTGACGCGTAACTTCGTCGAAAATATCGTTGATGCGGGCGAGGTTCACCTTGGCATCTTCAAGGCGAGCTTCGGCGAGGCGCTTCTTGGTTTTGAACTTCGTGATTCCGGCCGCTTCTTCGAGGATGGCTCGGCGATCAGTGGGACGGCTGCTGAGAATCTGGCCGATGCGTCCCTGCTCAATGAGGGCGTAGGTTTCGGGTCCGAGGCCCGTGCCCATGAAAAGTTCCTGAATGTCGCGCAGTCGGCAGAGCTTGCCATTCAGCAAGTATTCGCTGTCCCCGGAGCGGAACAGGCGGCGCGTGACCACGATTTCTCCCGCCCGGAATTGCTGCTGGTTGAATTTGCGCCGGCGGATCTTGAGCACGACCTGGGGTGCGCCGTTCAGGACGGCGGAAGTCGCGACGGGCACGACGGAGTGGACGGGCAACGCGAACACCGGCTCGTCGTCAGGAAAGGCCACCGCCAGGATGTTTACTTTCGNNGCGCGGATGGCAGCTTCGTCCCAGTCGTCGGCGGGACGCCGCGCGGCTTCAGCACTGACGGGAAGTTCATCCTGGATGTCGATCTCGGTGGGCGCATCGGCGTCCGGACCGGGATACTCTTCGGGGTCGATCAGCGTGAGCGACACTTCTGCCATGCCCGTGGGCTTGCGGTCGCGCGTGCCGGCGAAGATCACGTCTTCCATGCGCGATCCGCGGAGCGTCTTGGCGGACTGCTCGCCCAGCACCCAAGAGATGGCGTCGGCAATATTCGACTTGCCGCAGCCGTTGGGACCGATGATGGCGGCGATCCCGTCCCCGTGGAACTTGAGGTCGGTGCGATCGCAAAACGATTTGAAGCCGAGAATCTGAAGCCGCTTCAGTTTAAGCAACGTAAACTCCTTGGAGACGCAGTGGCCAGAGGCCAGTTGTCAGTGGCCAGTTGTTCGTTGTGCTGCCTGCCAGCCTGTTTACCAAACCGGTACCCTCAGCGCCGAAACGGTGCTTGCTCAGACCAATTCCGTCCCCGGCTGGAAAGGGAAGGCACAAATTAGAGCTACTGTAACGGTGAAATCGGGGCGGGGTCAAGCAATATAACACTATATATTGTATGGCCTTGCATCCGAGCGCGTTGGGTTGCACACACATTGCAACAAAAGCCTGGTTTTTGGGTGAGGAAAGGACGAGGTGGGAGAACCGCGAGAGCAGGATAATGGTAGCGCGAGTACGCAGGAAAAACAACGCAAAGCAGTGAGTCAGGATCCGTCGGCACAGCGGACGCTCAAACGAGATTGCAGCCGCTTGCGGTAGCGCCGGCTTAAGCGGAGGGATGAGCCGTTCTCGAGCACCACTTCATATTCGCCAGCCGCGCTGAGCTCCAGACTTCGAACTCGAGTGAGGTTGACGATGGTCGAGCGGTGGATGCGGCAAAAGATGGCCGGATCCAGTTCTTGCTCGAGTTCCGATATGCTGCGGCGCAACAGGTGGGTTCTTGCTCCCACGTGCAGGCACGCGTAGTAGTCGGCAGCCTCGATCCAGTCAATCTCGGAGATTTTCACGAACGAGACCTGCCCGACGCTTTTGATGGCGAGGCGCTCCGGCGTTCGCGGCAAATCCTTGCCACTCAGGATTCTTTGCTTGGCGCGGCTAAGCGCTCGATCGAACCGGGCGTTGTCGAAGGGCTTCAACAGGTAGTCGAGCGCTCCGGCCTCGAAAGCCCGCAGCGCGTATTGGTCGTAGGCTGTCACAAAGACGATAGCGGCAGGCAGGTGTTTGCCCAGGCGTTCGAGCACGTCGAACCCATCGCATTCCGGCATCTGAACGTCGAGAAATACCAGGTCCGGCATCGCGCTGCGGATCTCCGCCAAAGCGTCTGCTCCTGAGCTGCATTCGCCGACGATTTCAATCTCTGGATCGAGTCGCAACAGCACGGAAAGGTTACTGCGCGCGAGAGGTTCGTCGTCCACAATGAGCGTGCGTATCTTCATTGGAATCGGACGTTCTCCTGTTGGACGTTCGGGCGCATGAATCAATCCTTGGACGACAGAGAAATGAAGGGCAGGGAGAGCGATACTTCCACTCCGCCGGGCTCGCGATTCCGCATGCTCCACTCGAACGCGTCTCCATACAGGCCTTGCAGTCGAGTTCGCACATTGGAGATCCCGATCCCGGAGTGAGTTGTCTGCCATTCCGCGGGCAGGCTGGGACCATCGTTATAGACGCTGAGCGTGAGCCTGCCGTTGGAACGAAACGCGGCAATGCGGATCGCGCCGCCCTGCACTCGTTTCGCGATGCCGTGCTTAATGGCGTTCTCGACCATGGGCTGCAGAATCAGGCTGGGAACTTGAGCCAGAAACAGTTCCCCGGGGACATTCACGCTGACCTGAAGGCGCTCGGCAAATCGCACCTTCTGAATGTCCAGATACTTTTGGGCGAACTCCAGTTCCTCCGCCAGCGTCACCTGTTGCCGGCCGGAATCTTCCAAAACGCGGCGAAGAAAGTCGCTCAGCCCGGCAATCATGCTGACGGCCGCATCGGTTCTTTTCTCTCGCACCAGGCCAGAAATGGCGCTGAGCGTATTGAACAGAAAATGTGGCTCTATTTGTTTACGAAGGGCGTTGAGCTGCGCTTTCGAGAGTTCCTCGTTGAGATGAGCGGTCTCGGTTTGTTGAAGAGCCAGGCGCTCCCGGGAGTCCAGCAGGTAGCTGACCATGAGGATGACGCCGTAAAGGATCAAGTACGAGAGAAGTCCGTCGTAGAACTTGTGCAGCCAAAGATTAGCGAACGGATCGGGACCTGGGAGCTTGGCCCACGGGTTCAGCAGCTCCTCGAGCGATGCGGTCCATGCGGCGTAAGCCAGACCGATGGTGGCGCAAGCAGAGAGATGTGAGCCCCACGTGGAGAAGCGTCTCCATCGTGCCGGAGGATATTGGCGTCCCAGGCGCAGCACGAGCGGCGTGGCCAGGGCCCACGGCAGCCACGAAAGCAGCAGGGTCACGAACAGTTGGGCCCAGGCGTGGTGCATGCCTTCCGCACGCATGACGAAGACGGTCTGAGTCGCATCGAACAATGCGATACCTGACCAGATCGCTGCAATCCAGAACCATCGCGGCGTCTCAGAACGAATGCGAAGCGCGTGCATATAAAGAATCGTATCCTACGCCGCAGCCGTAGAGGCCAACAGTGCAGCGAATCGCCGGAACCTTGCAGTAGGAGGTCTGGCCCTTTGAATCGCGTGGCGCGATACTGCTTGCATGATCAACAAGACCACAGTCCTACTGTTCAGTGTGATGGTTCTGCTGCCAGCAGCGGCCTTCCGCCAATACGCAACGCCGCCGAGTTCGGCCCCGGAATATACCAGTGACGCCCAGCTGAAGTTGCCCGAACATTATCGCCAGTGGGTTTACCTCACCACCGGGTTCGACATGAGCTACAACCCAGCGATGCAGATGGGCCACCACATGTTCGACAACGTGTTTGTGAATCCTGAGGCGTACAAGGCATTCGTGGAGACTGGCACTTGGCCCGACAAAACTATTCTCGTACTTGAAGCTCGTGGCGCAGAGGGCAAGGGCTCGATTAACCAGAAAGGCAACTATCAGGGCGCTGAAGTCATGGCGGTGGAAGTGCATGTAAAGGACGAAGCGCATTTTCCGGGAAAGTGGGCCTTCTTTGGCTTCGACGACGGGAAAACCGCAAAGATGATCCCCACCTCCGCCGACTGTTACAGCTGCCACGCCGCTCATGCAGCTGTGGATACCACGTTTGTGCAGTTCTACCCAACTCTGCTGCCGATCGCGAAAAGCAAAGGTACGCTGAGCGCTTCTTACCAGAAGGAGATTGCGATGCCCGCAGAGAAGTAGGCTCGCTCCGCTCGGGACAGCCGAGCAGGTCGTCGTCGGGGAAGCCGAAGGCCATATCGCTACGTAGGGAATCCTCAGGCCATCCTGGAATCAGCTTCGCTCCCTGACGTACCAGGGCGCACTCACCGTGAAGATGCGTTCATTGCCGCGCGCCAGAAGCGCCCATTCCAGAAGCCGGCCTCGCTGATTGTGGAGGAAGTATTCGTACCATCTGTCCTCCACAAGCTCCGGTATGACCACAACAATGCTGCGAGTGGGATGTTTCTTCGAAAGATCGAGAACGTACTGAACGATAGGAATGATGACGAAGCGGTAGGGCGAAGGCAAAAGCTGGAGCTGCGGCGGCTGCTTGCCTGCCGCACGGAAGGGCTTCTCAACGTAGTGTTCCCAGTCGTCTTGAAGCAATTCGGAATGTTCGTTTGGCTCGACGTGCAAGGCGATTACCTCCGGGGAAAGCCGGGCAGCAAATTCAATTCCCTGGCGGGTGATGTTGCTCCAGCGGTCGA
>PLKR01000607.1:0-4678 GCA_003140655.1 Acidobacteriaceae bacterium
GGACGAACGGTATGCCGAAGGCGCCGGACACGGGGACTACGGCTTCGGATGTGCCAGCTCCCAAGCCTGATCCCGATGCGGAGAAGATCCTGAAAGACCAACAACAGCAAGCCGACGAGACCGAGAAGCAGGTCAAGGAGGAGTTATCTGCGGCGTCGGGAGCACTTGGGGACAAGTAATAGATTCCTTGCGCCGCCGCAAAACCTCACCTTGAAGGTTGGTTTTTTCGTCGACACGTTCGCGTCCCTGGCGCCTTTGTCACGCCGGCCACGCACTCTGGTCGGACTCAGCCGGGGAACACCCACTCTTGAAGTAAAGGAGAGGAATTTCTCCTTGCTCCCAATTTTCTAGCCCTTGATTCCAGCCCGCGATTCGTCTGTCTTCCACGTATGTAGAGGTACTTCGCAGTTTTCCCGACACATGGAAGTTATTGTAAGTAGTGGTAAAGCGAACCTTGACACGGTAGAGGTCAGGAGTTCGAGTCTCCTCGTGCCTACCATTCTTTTCAACGGTTTGGAGCCGTTGCTCATCTATCCAGTCCTGGTTTTTATCCGTTCTTCAATCCGTTCTACTGCGCAGTCCCTTCGGCGTGTCTGAAGATCGCATCCAGTATCAATTTCTGAGCTGCGATCAGNNTGGTAAGCGCGAGACTTACGCCGGTTCGGGAATCGTTTCGATCCGGCCAAGCAAGAATCCGTAACCCGCGATGCCGACCACCAGAAACGCGGCCGCTGCCCCAAAGGCCCAGAAGAAGGAGTGCGTCGCCTGGGCAATATAACCGGTTGCAATCGGCGCAGCAATCGCCGAGAGTTGATTGCCGAAATTCAAGATTCCGCCCAGCGTTCCTACGCTCTCCCGAGGGGCAATGAAGGACGGGATCGACCAACCCACCGGTGCGGCCGCGGACAATCCCCCAATTGCAAGACTGATCCACACCAGGGCGATGGTGATGCTCTGCGCGTACGCTGCTCCTAGCACTCCCAGGCCGAGCGTAGTACCTCCGATGAGGATAGCCTGGCGGACGAACGATGCATCACGGCCCCGCTGGACCAATTTGTCTACCAGCCAGCCCCCCATGAGAATGTCCGTTAACGTTGCAAAGAGCCAAGGCACGCTGGTGTACAAAGCGGAATGCAGCAAATCGATGTGATGCGTCGACGAGAGATACGAAGGCAGCCACGTCAACAAGAGATAGAAAGTGTAGTTGTAAGACGCAGAGCCCAGCACCAGCCCCCAAACCTTTCGCTGGCGTAACAAATATCCGAGTGGTGCGCCCTTCGCAGCCCTGACTCGGTCCTCGGGCTGCGCTCCGCCGTGCCGGATGAAATCGCGCTCCGTCGCGGAGAGTGATTTGTCTTCGCTGGGGTTCCGGTAGAACACGTAAAAAAGAACAAAATAAATTAGACTGAGGAAGCCCGTCGCTGCAAAACTCCATCGCCATCCGAACCGCAACAACAGCAGCCCGAGCGCAGGGACGCCAATGGCGGAGGCGAACTTTGCGGCGGAATCAAAGATCGCCGTCGCCAGGCTCCGCTCTTCCGCCGGGAACCAATACCCGATCGCTTTCGCATTCCCCGGAAACGTGGGAGCCTCGCCCACTCCGAGCAGAAGCCGCGCCCCCAGGAAGCTCGCCAGTCCCGTCGAAATCGCCAGCGCAAATGAGGCCGCGCTCCACAAGAACGTTCCGATCCGGCCTACCAGCTTCACTCCGAACCGATCCAGGATAAGGCCTGAGGGAAGTTGAAACGCCGCGTAGGTCCAGCTATAGGCACTCAGCAAATATCCAAACGTCACGGTGGAGATGCCGAATGCATTGTGAAGCGCATCTTGTGAGACCGAGAGATTCACCCGGTCGAAGTAGTTCACCAACACACCGAATCCCAGCAAGAAAGCGATACCCCAACGCCGCCGCGGGACGGAGCGCGCTTCCGTTATCGCCAACGGCGTCACGCTTTGAACCCCCATTCCATTCGCTTTGGTGTCATTCACTCTACCTTGATATATAGGAAAATCAAAAAACCATTTCCGAAGCGCGGTCGGACAGAATCTAACGTCATGGGATTTGGAGAAGGCGGGTCTCTCGTTGTTCGGACGGAAAATCTCCGGAAACAGCCTTGTGGTTAAAAGAAAGGTTGAGGAAATCCTACACTGAGCATCTACCCGGCCACTGGCCTGGTCCAGTACGTGGGTCTACGGCGTCTGTCAACGAGGGATTTGCGCCGAAGTCCCTGCGCAGGGAGTCCGCCGGTGGGCGTCTCTTCGCTCGAAATGCTATTTCTTGGCCGCTGCAACGGAAGTCAGGTTGGTTGAAGAGAGTCCCAGAAATGTTGCGCACCTAATTGCTCAGGCAATTCGCCGCGCACTTCTCTTGGGATCCTCGCACAGAATTCTTTCGATCTGCGCTTGTAATTCGGCTGCCATGTTTTTCTTGGCATCTTCGAAACTACTGCCACGAACCGCGACCGACGGACTCTTGCAGAGCCCCTTCCAGCCATCATCTTCCGACCAGAAATCGCAGTTAATCGGTATGCTGGCGGTCACCGGTAGGTTCACTATTTGAGAAGTCATAATTCCTCCACTCTTGGTCGCGCAATGCGAGCGTTCCGGGTCCCCCTCGTTCGATCTGACGTCCAAACAGGCCCCACTGTTTCTCAATTAACGACGCCAGCAGTTCATCCAAAGAACGCGTTAAATTTCCAAGAGATCGCCGGCAGCAGTTGCCGCCGGCGACCAAAGTTTGAGACTCGTTACTCCGCACTCACCTAGGCAGCTTTGCGTGGTCGTTGCTCATCACTCTTGCTTTGGTGGTCGGACTTGCTGTGGTCGGAGCTCGGTTCCCGGGTGAAGGAAAGATTTGGGGCGCCCGTCTGCTCCAAACTCTTCTGCTTTCTCCACCTATTGACAAATGGGAACATTGTGCCCCCGACGAGTACCAGCACGCCAAACGCAATCAAGAGCCATAGGGACCAGCCCTTGGAAGTGGGGGCGGGCGTAGTGGCGACTGGAGCAGGTGTGCTGACAGGTTCCGGGGACGAGCTGTCAGTCGCGACGGGTATAACTGCGGTTGCAGCAGGTGTGCTGGCAGTCTCCGCGGGCGAGCTGGCCGTCACAGCTGATTTGGCGGTGGCAGCAGGAGTTTCTGACCGTCTCCGGGGACGCGCAGCAGGTGTGCTGGCAGTTTCCGAAGGAGTGCTGACAGTTGCGACGGGTGCAGCGGTGGACGCAGTGGGTGTGACAGCGGTTTCCGCAGGTGTGGTGACAGTCGCAACGGGTGGAGTAGCGTCGGCAGCGGGTGTGCTGGCAGTCGCGGCGGGTGGAGTAGCAGCCGCAGCGGGTGTGGTGGCAGTCGCGGCGGGCGGAGTAGCAGCCGCAGCCGGTGTGGTGGCAGTTTCCGAAGGCGTGATGACAGGCGCAGCAGATGCAGCGGCGGCCGCAGCGCAGTGTTCGGAGATCATATTCACTTCAGTGACGGCAAAGCTGTTACCAGCAGGGGTGGAACTCGCCCCGCTCGCTTTGTGGCCGACGAGGGTCACGTCATGGCTCAGATGTGGCTTGAGGTCAACACTGCTGGTAGCGATCTTGAAAATGTGGCCGGTGTTGTCTTCCACCACCGTGTAGTTACCATCAGAGCCACCCAGGCAACCCTTAATGGTGGTCTGGTCTGTATTGATGCTCGTCGCGGGGGTCTGTGCAAACCCCAGCGCCACCAGCAGGGCCGGCACAACGATTAGCAGGAATACTTTCTTCATGGAATCCTCCGAGAAGTCTCGCCTTGCGGCGGTCTGAAATTTTGCTTGGGACTTGATTGTGCTTCCGGATTCTCATGTCGAACTCTTGCAGCGTTGCGGGCTCCGGCCTGAGAACTTGGAGCATCCAGGTGAAACAACGCAATCCTATTCGCTAAAATTTTGACTGTCTGTTCCAAACCGCTCACATTTAGAGAAAGGCGACCACAAATCGATCAGATTCCTCTTGATCCGCTGCAGTTTAAGTCCGCTGTCGAAGTATTGGAGACTTTTTGGTACTGATGCCGCCTGCGCACGTCGCGTCCCACCAGTGGATCCCGAAAGCCTCCTGCCAGCATTGGCTCCCGGAGACCAGTGTGGCGAGCCAGCGGCGGCGCACGAATGGCTCCAAGGCAAGGTAGAGGACCCAGATGAAACAGGAGTAGAGAAGCACCGGGGGCAAAAACTCGAAGAAGAGCGTGGTTCGAGTCCACGCGCCGCCACCAAATCCTTCAGCAACTTCACGACGAACGTCATCTTTCGTTTGTAAACCGGCCTCAGTGGAGACCATCTCGCGGCTTGGGACAGGGTTACCCTCTTAAGAGTTGTCTCGAATCAGCGATTCGAGGTATTACCGAAGTTTCCGGCACGGCTTACAAATCATTGTTATTAAACCTGTTAGCTCCTTATCCTTGATTTGGGATACTCTCGCGCAGATCGCAGGAGTCGCGCGGGGTGATTCCCAATCGAATGTCCACCAGCACACACTCATGGAAAGGCCTGTCTCTCGGCGCCAAGGTTTTCATCGGCCTGGTGATCGCTGCGGGTATGGCGTCTCTGCTGCAGGCTTCGATCCACCAAAGCAGCAAGAACATCGCGGAGTTCATCTGCTACCTGGGCATCGCGATTCTGGCGTCGCGGCTGCGGGTTACTCTGCCCGGCATTACGGGCAC
>PLKR01000607.1:4689-10733 GCA_003140655.1 Acidobacteriaceae bacterium
TTGACGTTCAATGTTTGTGCGGGCTCGCTTTCGACCGCTCTGGGCTATATCGTCTATCACGACGCTCTGGTTAACGAACTCATTATCAGCCGCCCTCTGGTTCTGTGTCTGGCAGCTACGACCTACTTCATCGTCAACGCCGGATGCATTGCGGTTGTGATTTCGTTCAGCGAAGGGAAACCTCTTCGTCAGATTCTGGTGGATTGCTATTTCTGGTCTTTCCCTTATTACCTGCTTGGAGCCGGTATCGCGGGTGTGATCGGCTGGTTTAATCACGCGTTTAACTGGGAGACTTCGCTGCTATTCGTCCCCGCCATTTACCTTATCTACCGTTCTTACCGCTTGTATCTGGCCAAGTTGGAGGACGAGAAGCGGCATGTGGAAGAGATTGCGAACCTGCATCTGCGAACCATTGAGGCCCTGGCGCTGGCCATTGAAGCCAAAGACCAAACCACTCACGATCACCTGCAGCGGGTTCGCGTCTACGCCATCGAGATAGCCAAGGAGCTGGGCGTGAAGGGCGGCGAATTGGAAGCCCTGCATGCCGCCGCGCTGCTGCACGACATTGGCAAGCTGGCAGTGCCCGAACATATCATTGCGAAACCCGGCCGGCTGACGCCGGAAGAGTTCGAGAAGATGAAGATTCACACCGTCGTGGGAGCGGAAATTCTGGAACGAGTTCGCTTCCCCTATCCCGTGGTGCCGATCGTACGCGCTCACCATGAGAAATGGGACGGGTCCGGTTATCCCTTCGGATTAAAAGGCGAAGAGATTCCAATCGGCGCGCGCATTCTTTCCGCGGTCGACTATATGGACGCGCTGGCTTCTGACCGGCAATACCGGCGCGCCATGCCGTTGGATGACGTGATGCAGCGGCTGGCGGCGGAATCGGGGAAGGCGTTTGATCCGAGCGTGGTGTATGTCCTCAAGCGGCGTTACCGGTCTCTGGAGAACCTGGCGCTGGCGCAATCGGGGGGAGACGGCAACGCGACGCCTTCGGCGGGGAAGAACATCATGCGCGGGGAGGCGCCGGATGCCGGATTTGAAGATGCGGCAGTCTCCAATGCGCCGGAGCGGGAAGCAACCTTTCTATCCTCGATTGCGGCCGCGCGCCAGGAGGCTCAGTCTTTGTTTGAGTTGAGCCAGGATCTGGGAGCGTCGCTCAGCCTGGGTGAAACGCTCTCCGTCTTCTCCGTAAAACTCAAACCGATGGTACCCTACGACGCGATCGCCATCTACATCCTGCGCGACGACATCTTGATCCCGGAATATGTGAATGGCGATAACTACCGCCTGTTTGCCTCGTTGCGGATTCCGGTGGGGGACGGACTCTCGGGCTGGGTGGCGCAGAACAAGAAACCGATTGTGAACGGAAACCCTTCGGTGGAGCCGGGTTACCTGAACGATCCCGACAAATTCAGCACGTTGCGTTCAGCCCTGGCTCTGCCTCTTGAGGGAGTGGCCGGCGTAATCGGGGTTCTCGCCCTCTATCGCGCCGAGCGCGATTCTTTCACTACCGACCACTTGCGCATCCTTCTCGCGGTGAGCGGCAAGATGGCTCNNGATTACCTTACCGGCCTGCCCAATGCCCGGTCGTTGTTTCTGCAACTGGACCGCGAATTGGCCCGCTGCAAGCGTGACAACGCCTCGCTCATGCTCATGGTCTGCGACATGAACGGTTTCAAGAAGATCAACGACCGCTTCGGGCACCTGGAGGGAAATCGTGTCCTGCGTCTGTTTGCCCAGGCGCTGAAAGACAGTTGCCGCGAGTACGACTACGTGGCCCGCATGGGCGGAGACGAATTTGTGGTGATTGCTCCGGGCCTCGCTGCCGACGACGCAGCCAAGAGAGTCGAGCAGATTCGACCTCTCGCGCGCCAAGCCGGGTTTGATGTTTGCGGAGAGGATATTCTCTCCCTGAGCGTGGGACTGGCCGTGTCTCCGGACGATGGCAATGACGCCGAGCAACTTCTTACCCATGCCGACCGCCGCATGTATGTGGAGAAGAAAAAACAGCCTTCGCGGAAAGATCAGCGGCTGCATACGCGGATGAACTGCCGGCTCACCATCGAGTTGCACCCTCAGTCGGGCGACGGACCGGTCTTCGGCAATCTGATCGACATCAGCCTGGGAGGCTGTTATGTGGAGACCAGCGTCATTCTGACCCCCGGTTCCAACGTTAAGCTGGTGTTTTCCATAGACGGTGATGACGGCACTTTGAGCGCGGAAGGCACCGTCGCCAGAGTCCATCCCGGCTCGGGAGTGGCGGTGCAGTTCAAGGAGATGAGCCGCGAGTCGCGCGAAAAAATGCAGCGCATTCTCATGTTCGTCCAGAGCACTACCACCTTCTACAACGACCGCTATTTGCAGAATCGTTTCCAGCGCTGATCGTTTTGGCGCCCCGGCCGCCGCTTGAAGCCCGCTCCCGCCGCCCGTACACTTAGAGAATGCACGTTCACGTTCATGGCGGGGGTGGTCCCAAGCGAGTGCTCAAGATCTCGCTGGGCGTGACCCTGGCCTATATCGTGCTGCTGGTGGTGGCGGGCATCCGCGCTCATTCGCTGGCCCTGCTCTCCGAGGCTGGACACAATCTCTCCGACTTTCTGGCTCTGCTGCTGTCGCTGGTTGCGGTATATTTGCAGTCGCGTCCGGCCAGTTCCACCAAGACCTATGGCTATCATCGCGCCGGAGTGCTGGCCGCGCTGGTGAATGCCGTATCGCTGGTCGCGGTTTCGTTCTTCATCTTTTACGAGGCATTTCGCCGCCTGCAGCATCCCGAACACGTGCAGGCCTCGGTGATGATGTGGGTCGCCGGTGCGGGCGTGGTAATGAACGGCGTAATCGCCCTGCTGCTGTATCGCTCGGCCCAGCGTTCCGGCGGCGACGTCAACATTCGCAGCGCCCTGCTGCATGAAGTAGGCGATACGCTTTCGACCGCCGCCGTCATTGCCGGAGGCTGGGCCATTCTGCTCACCGGCGATTACTGGATCGACTCTGCGCTTTCGTTCGGAATCGGAGCGCTGATCCTGTGGTCAGGCTTCGGCATCGTGCGCGAGACGCTGAATATCCTGCTCGAAGGCACGCCCCGCGGCCTGCAGCTCGAACTGGTCGAGAGCGCCATTCGCTCCATCGAAGGCGTCAACGATGTGCACGACCTTCACTGCTGGAGCATCGGCTCGGAAACTCGCGCGCTCTCGTGCCACATCGCAATTGCCGACATTCCGCCGTCAGTCAGCGAGCGCATCCTGCGCGACGTGAAAGACTGCCTGCAGCACAACTTCCGCATCGACCACACGACGATTCAGTTCGAGCACGTGGAATGCGAAGTGGCGCATGGGTGCGTGATTCCGGTGGGCGAGAGCGAAGAGCATCACCACAGCCACTGAGGCTTTGATCTGCGTCTTCGTGAATGCGATAGACGGCAAGATATGGCAATCCGCCAAGCACAAGCTCGCGTGTGTCCGGCCTCCGCCCTGTTCTCCCGTATTCCGGGAACTCTGCGAGCAAGTCGATGCTGTGATGGATGGACAGCGCAACGCGGCGAGCGGCCGCTCCTTCGTTGCTGGTCGATGTAATCGCAGATGTTAGTGAAATCGCGAACTGCGGCGTCCGTCCAGCGAATGATCATCAGCCGGGATACCGCTCGTCGATCATTTTCCGAACATCGGAGTGATCCACAAGCTCGCCGCGGTCGGCGGCGGCAAGGCCCTTATCCACCTCACGCAGGAACCACTCGTCGTAATTCACCATGCGCTCAACAGCCTCAACGATGAGGGCTGTGCTGGCACGGCCTTGCTGCTCCGCCAGACGTTTAAGCTTCGCCTGCAAGTCGGGATCGAGGGGTACGTCCATGCTTAATAGGCTAGGCACCCGAGAGAGGCGTGTCAACCGTTTTGGCTCTGCCCCTCGAAAATCCCCCGCACACGCTCAATCGTATCCGCCTCAGCCGCCGTCTTGTCCGGCCGCAACCGCACGATTCTCGGGAAGCGTAGCGCGTAGCCACTATCGTGACGGTCCGACCGCATCATGTTATTGAACGCCACTTCCACAACAATCTTCGGCTCGACGGTGCGCCGGAAGCCTTGATCTTCGATCGTGTGTTCGAGAAACCACTGCGTCATCTCGGCGATCTCGGCGTCGGTCAATCCTGAATACGCCTTGCCGATATTCACCAGCCGNNTCCCTATCCCTATCCCTATCCCACACGCCAAACGTGTAGTCGCTGAGCACGCCCACGCGCTTGCCGTGACCGTACTCAACCGCGGTGACCACCACGTCGAGCGTGGCCAGTTCGCGCTTCATCTTCAGCCACGACTTGCCGCGCTTTCCCGGCGTGTAAGGCGAGTCGAGATCTTTGATCATCAAACCTTCATTCCCCCGAGCCTGCGCGGCCGTGAACAGCTCTTCCAAATCCTCCGGCGAGGCCGCGCGAAACACCGGTGCGCGGATGATCCCAACCGCGGGGACTTCTTCGATTTCGCCGAACACCAACTTTCCTTGCGCACCGGCAGCCACCTTCGTTTTTCTCCGTGTCTCCGTGCCTCCGTGGTGGATGTTGTCTCTTGTCTGCAGCAGCTCATCCAAAATCCGCGCCCGCTCCCGCAGCGGACGATCAATCAGCAACTCTCCACCCGCGTACAGGACGTCGAACACCAGGTACGCCACGGGGATCTCCCGCAGCATGCGGTCGCTGACTTTCTTCCGTCCCAAGCGTTGCTGCAACATGCTGAACGGACGAGCCCGCCCCGGCTGCTCCCACGCCACAATCTCGCCATCGAGAATCGCATCCTGCAAACCCGCCAGCGCGTCCGGCAACTCCGGAAACGACTCGGTGATCTCGTCCCGCGTGCGCGAAAAAAACTTAACTTCGCCCTTCGCAACATGCGCCTGCGCCCGAATGCCGTCATACTTGTCTTCCACTGCGGCCTCGGCGAAATAACTCGACCCCTCTTCAGCCGACTCGATCGGACTGGCCAGCATGAATCCCAGCGGATGAAACATTCTCATCTTCGCTTCCGCTAGTTTGCCCTCGCCCGCCAGCCGGAACGTCTCGCCGATATCCCCCAACAGCATGTTCGCGCGTTGCACTTGCTCCAATGCCCCCGCCAGCGTGCCGCCATAAGCCTTGGCAATCGCCTCCTCGACCAGGCTCTCCTTCAGCCCAATCCGCAAATCGCCGGTCATGATCTTCACGATGTACTTGGCCTCGAGGGGCGTCGCTCGCTCCAGCAGATCGCGAACCAGCACGGCCTTCGCCGCCGGACCGCGCGCCGCCGCTACCCGCCGGAACGTGCCGGCAACCTCGAGAACACTCAAGCCTTGCCCGGATCGCTCCGCCAGCAACTCCCCGGCCACCGCGCCCAAGTCACCATGCTTGCGATAAGCAGCCGTCAGCGCGGCTTCCTCTCGTCCGGAAATCTCCGCCACCACGCGCCACAGCAACGAGCCGCCAACCTGCAGGGTCGTCTCCTCCCATACGGGAAACGCTCTCCCGGAGAGAAACACCGCCGAAACCGCGGCCTCGTCCGTGCTGCGTGATTTGAAGTAGTCGGCGACGATCGCCGTCTTCTGCAGCTTCTTGGTGGTGGCGGCGATCGCCTCACAGCATTCGGCAAGCTTTCGCATGTTGTTCAAAAAAAGATACGTTCCGAGAATAGACGAAAGTTCGCGGATTGCCGATCCCTCCCGGATCACCGCCCTGATAAATCCTGCCATCTCCATTACTTGGCGCGCCCAGCCAGCGTAGGAACGCTGCCGCCCCTGTGATAACCTAGTGTTTGGCGCTTTCTGGCGCCTTGGAGCATCTAATCACCGTGCGTTCTCTGCGAAATTTCGTGCGTTTCCTGGTGGCCGTGCAGCTTTTGCCCGCGCTTGAAAGTGGCGAAGAAACCCTGGTCGGCGGGCAAGCCGTGCTCGAAGGGGTGATGATGCGTTCCCCGCACGCCTGGGCGATCGCCTGCCGCAAGCCGTCGGGTGAAGTGGTCACTATGAGCGAACCGCTCGAGCGTGCCTCGGAAAAGCACAAGTGGATGGCTTGGCCCATC
>PLKR01000089.1:0-180 GCA_003140655.1 Acidobacteriaceae bacterium
AGCCGGGAGCCGGACGCCATCTCTTCCGCGTATAATCCATAAAAGTATTCTGGGGGTTCTTCATGTCTCTTCCGCGCACGCTAGGCGAATTGCGCCGCAGTGCTTTTTCCGAAGAACGCCTGCGCACGCGCCGCGTGAAAGACGAACTCCGCGACAACCTCATCGCCCGCTTGCGTCACC
>PLKR01000089.1:206-2894 GCA_003140655.1 Acidobacteriaceae bacterium
CTGCGCGGTCAAGCCAAGAGCCGCATCCTGCGCGCCTTGACGACGTTACTTGATCCGCACCTGCCCTGTCTCGCCGGCTGCGAAATCCACGACAATCCTTACGCCCCCATCTGCCGCCGCTGCCGCGAAGAGGTCACGCGCCTCGGCGATGCCACTCCCATTTCCTATCTCACTCCCGACGATCGCTACGTGGAAAAGCTGGCCACGCCCGACGTCACCATCGCCGACCTCATCGGCGACATCGACCCCATCAAAGCCGCCCGCGGCGGCCACGAACTGTCGAGCGAGTTCACCGTTCACTACGGCCTGCTGCCCCGCGCCAATCGCGGCATCTTCGCCATCAACGAACTTCCTGATCTCGCCGGAAAAATTCAGGTCGGCCTCTTCAACATCATGCAGGAAGGCGACGTGCAGATTAAAGGTTATCCCATCCGCCTTCCCCTCGACGTCGCCATCGTCTTCAGCGCGAATCCCGAAGACTACACTGCTCGCGGCAAAATCATTACGCCGCTGAAGGACCGCATCGGTTCCGAGATTCGCACCCACTACCCCGCCACCGTCGATGAAGGCGTCGCCATCACCGCGCAGGAAGCTTGGACCAATCGCCGCACTCAAAGCGAAGCCGACGCAATGCACCTGCCGACCTACATTCAGGAAGTGATCGAGCGCATCGCCTTCGCCGCCCGCGAAGACAAGAAAATCGATAAGCGCTCCGGCGTAAGCCAGCGCCTGCCGATCTCCGCGATGGAGAACGTANNTACGAAGGCGAAATGAAAGGCGCCGACCACGTCTCCCGCGAACTGATTCGCGCCGCCATCGCCAAGACCTACGACGAATACTTTACCGGCGCCAACGTGCAGCAGATCGTGCAATGGTTCGACCTNNAAAGAGATTCAGGGCCTGATCGACAAGCTCGGCCCGCTGGGCGTCTCGCAAAAAGAAAGCCCCGAGCAGCAAGTCTCAGCCGCGGAATTCATTCTCGAAGGCCTGCACGCCCACAAGCGCATCGGCCGCAACGAAGAACGAGTCTTCAAAGCCGGAGAAAAAAAGCCCGAACCACGCGAGCGCGAAAAAACATTCGAGAAAGAAGAGCCACCGTACCGTCAGAGGCGGCAATTTAACTAGCGGCAATTTAACCAAATGTAGAGACGTTGCTTGCAACGTCTAGGCAGCGGCAAGAAAGACGTAGCAAGCTACGTCTCTACGACGATGAAACGCATCCGCTACTCCAAGTACGTTCCCGACCCCGCCGGCGAAATGAGCATGGAGGACCTGCTCGGCGCGCTCTCTGATTACCTCTTGCAGAGCGGCTTCCAAAGCGATATGTGGTACGAGATGCCCGAAGGCCAGCAAGCCCTTGACGACCTTCGCCGCGCCATCGAGCAAGCCCTGATGGAGGGCGATCAATTCGACGAAGACATGCGCGAACGCCTCCAGCAAATGGCCGCGGACGGCCAGCTCGACGAACTCATCGAAAAGCTGATCGAGCGCATGCAGCAGGAAGACTACATCTCAATTGATCGTCCATACGAAGACCAACCACCGGATCCCTCCCGGCAATCCGGCGTCGGCGGCCAACCCGGCGAGAACACGCCCCAAGCCAAATTTGAAATCACTGACAAGAGCCTCGACTTCCTCGGCTTCAAATCCCTGCGCAACCTTCTCGGCTCGCTCGGAAAATCCAGCTTCGGACGCCACGATACCCGCGACCTCGCCACCGGCATCGAAGCCAGCGGCGCTTCCCGCACCTACGAGTTCGGCGACACGCTCAACCTCGACATCACCGCGACTCTCTCCAGCGCCATCCAGCGAGAAGGCCTCACCCTGCCGCTCAACATCGAATACTCCGANNATCCGCACGCAGTATCCCGGCGACTCGCTCTCGCTCGTCCTCTTCCACGATTCCGCCGAAGAAGTCCCACTCTCGCAGCTAGCCCGCGTCAAGGTCGGCCCCTATTACACCAACACGCGCGAAGGCCTGCGCCTCGCCCAGCGCATCCTGCAGCGCCAAAGAAAAGACATGAAGCAGATCGTCATGATCACCGACGGCAAACCCTCCGCCCTCACCCTCGAAGACGGACGCATCTACAAAAACGCCTTCGGCCTCGATCCGCTGGTCGTCAGCCAGACGCTGGAAGAAGTCTCCAAATGCAAGCGCGCCGGAGTCCTCATCAACACCTTCATGCTCGCCTCAGATTATGGCTTGGTGCAATTCGTCCAGAAAGTAACCGAGATGTGTCGCGGCAAAGCCTACTTCACCACCCCCTACACGCTAGGCCAATACCTGCTGATGGATTACATGTCGAGAAAAACAAGGACGATCCATTGACAACTCTCGCGCAGAATACAAATCATGTGGGGACAGCCCCCTCGGCTGTCCGGCCGGGCGAAGCCCGGCAGCCGCGGCCGGCGGCTACGGCAACTCTCGATTTATTTTGTGACGCAATCCCGACCCTCGCCCCACCCCCCAAACTGCTGATACTCTTTAATATTCATGGCAAACTGCATTCGATGTGGCCGTCAGCTTCCCGGCTTTTCCTTCGGCAAGAAGATCTGTCAGTGGTGCGTGCAGCACGAAGCCTATCAGCGCGGCGAGGTTCCCGACGACGCTCCCCAAACAGTCATGCCCACTCCCTGGGTCCGCCGCGGTGAATCCACCATCGGCCTCACCCATGTAATCTTCGGCAT
>PLKR01000647.1 GCA_003140655.1 Acidobacteriaceae bacterium
ACGTCTTGGATGGCGGCGTCAGGAATTTGGCCGATTAGATTTAGCGAGCGGGCGTCGAGAATGTTGATGGCCGGAAAAACGGAGGCGGGCTGCGCGGCGTAAAGCGAATTTCCGTCTAGCGAGAAAAGGATGCTGCTGGCGCTGGTGGACAGCGGGCCGGCGATGGGATTGAGCGAACCATCGAGAAGCAAGAGTTGCGACGTGCCGTTTGAAACGAGGAGTACCGCGAAGCCACTGCCGCCGGAGTTCGCTGCGACTTGCGGAATTGTGCCGGAGCCGATGCCGCGCGGACCGGCAACGGCGTCGCCATTGGCATCGAAAAGGGCGATTTCGCCGCTGGCATCGCTGGCGGCGATGAGGATGTGGGTTCCATCGCCGGAACGGGCCATGGCGCCCAGGCCGTTCTGAAAAAGTTGCGGCTCGACGGAGGTAAGGTCCGTGGGCGAATTGGTGGCTGGATTCCACAGCGCGAGCAGCGCTTCGGGAGCGGCGGACTGGCGCAGGCGCACAAGAAAATTGCCGTTCGCAAGAGCCATGACTTCTTCGGGACGATCGAAGGTGGTGCTCGGTATGGGCGTGAGCGATGGAACGGTGTAGATGGCGGTGATTTGTAGAGCGGTCGTATCGATAGCGAAAATGCGTGCCGTCACAGAACCGGCCCACACGGTTGAGCCGTCAGATGAAATGTCTACGCTGGAGACACCCGGGACGGCGATCTGTGCGGTGCGTGTTTGCGCCGTAGAGGAAAAAACTTCCACGCGGTTCATGGTGCGATTGGCGACGAAGATTTGCTGGCGCGCGGCGTCGTAGACGATGTGGCGGTGATGAAATTCTCCGGCTGGATTGTCGAGCGCGGCGGNNATGCCAAAAATTACGGACACCTGCGCGCCCGCCGCGATGGTGAACGGGCTGGCAGGATTGGTGGTCACGCCTGACGGCATCCCCGTCAAAGTAATTTGCACGGAACCAGTGAAACCGTTCTCCGGCGTTACGGTGACGTTGACGGCGGGGCTCGACGCGCCTTGCGCGACAGAGACGGAATTGGGCGAGAAGGCCAGGAGAAAATCGGGTGCGGGCGGCGGCTGGACGACAGTGGTGTCACCACCGCCGCATCCGAAACACGTTGCAGCCAGAAGCAGTAGAACTGTCGAGCGGGCGCAAGAAGGGGAACGTCCCATGTGAGCGGCTCCAATTTATTTGCGCGAACTNNAAATATAGTAAAACCGCAACATCATCTGACGAAGGTGTCAATATACGGGAGTGTGCAATGGGAGGCGCTTCGCTCCCCTTGAAAATGACGCCAGGAACCTCGACTGCGAAAACCGCCGGGGGCAGTGGCTGGGATTTGCACTCAAGACTCCCGGCTCGAGGGGAACAATTTGGCGGTTTACGCAGAATTGGATGAATACTCCGGAACGGAACTGGAGGTGTGGAGTTCAGGCGGGAGTCTGCCTGTGGAAATCGCGGCAAGGAACCGAGTAAAGCTACAAGGGCCGATGGGTAGGAAAGGCAATGCCCAAAGTATGCAGAGGATTGCACTTTTCCGCATTGGCGTTCCCGTGGCAAGCGGCAACTCAATTGTTTTCAAGCATTGAGGAGGAAACTGGTGCTGCTCCAATGGCCACGCGAATGCTCGCAAATTTCCAGACTGTTTTTCCGCGCATTGGGCTGGTCCTAATTGCAACTCGCGTTTTGGGGGATTCTATGAGAACTCATCATTCGGCGGCTGCCGCGGCTCTTGCGTGCGCTCTATGTTTTGCGACGGCGGCGAAGGCGGACACGATCGACACCAGCATCGGTTCGCAGCACTTCACCGCGGGAACGAAGGTAACGTCGGCCGCGTACGCGGCGGCGGTGTCGGGCCAGCCCGCGCCTTTTAACGCCTTCTGCGGCTCGGATACCTCGAGCAACTGCTCGACGAGTTGGATCTTTAACTATGCGATTCCCTCGGGAGATACGATCACCGGGGCCACGTTGACGCTTGGAATCCTGGATATCGATTCGGCGGCGGCAGGAAACCAGGTGGGCTCCTTTACGCTTAACGGCTCGGACAACCTGACTGGGCTCCTCAACACCGCCTCGGAGGGAGTAGAGGGCGGAGCAGGGTCGCCGAATAGCTATTACGAAGTGTTGTCGATCACAATTCCTGGGACCGACCTAACCGCCCTGTTAGGTGGTTCGGCAACCTTCGCGCTGGCGCTGTCGGGCCCTGGACTCGGCGTTCTGGGGACCACAACCTTCAATGGCGCCGGGCTGGACTTCTCGACTCTCGACNNTCCGCGGCGACGCTGCTGGTAACCGGAATCGTTGCTCTAAGCCTGAGAGCGCTGGTCAGCCGGCAATCGTGACGGCAAAGCGGGCTTGGAGCTCGTGAGAATTAGAAAATCGGGTACGCCGAAGGACGGTAGTTAACCCGCTTGGTCCGAGCCTTCACTTCCCCGCAGATGCGCACGGCCGCCACTCCATGAACAAGTGGACGCCCTTGTCTTCGACCACACGAAACCCCAGCCGCTCATAAAGGCGGAGCGCCGGATTATGGCGCTCGACGTGAATCTGCACTGGTATTTCCGCCGCAGCAGCTTCGGACATTAGCTCCTTCATGAGCCGTGCGCCGATTCCCGAGCCTCTATTTTCCGGAACCAGCGCAATGTCAATCACCAGAATGCGCTCGCTGGAACGGTGCACGCAGAGGCGCCC
>PLKR01000476.1 GCA_003140655.1 Acidobacteriaceae bacterium
GAAGCTGGAGAAAAAGCTGTGGCTGCCTCGCCCTCGCCCACCCCGTCGAATTTCATCCGCGACATCATTGTTGAGGACCTCAAGACCAACAAGCACGATGGCCGCGTACAGACGCGCTTCCCTCCCGAGCCCAACGGGTATCTGCACATCGGGCACGCCAAGGCGATCTGCATCGACTTCGGCCTGGCCGACGAATTTGGCGGACATACCAATCTCCGCTTCGACGACACGAATCCCGAAAAGGAAGAAACCGAATACGTCGATTCGATCAAGGCGGACGTGAACTGGCTTGGTTTTCGCTGGGACGGGCTATTCTACGCCTCCGATTATTTTGATCAGCTCTACGAGTGGGCCGTCAAACTTATCAAGGATGGCAAGGCCTACGTTGACGATCTAACGGCCGAGGAGATTCGCAAGTATCGCGGGACGCTGACCGAACCGGGCAAGGACAGTCCTTATCGCAACCGGTCTGTGGAAGAGAATCTGAATTTGTTTGAACGCATGCGGGCGGGCGAGTTCCCCGATGGGTCGCGCGTACTGCGGGCGAAGGTCGATATGGGTTCGCCCAATCTTAACTTCCGCGATCCGGTGATGTACCGCATCCTGCATGCGGATCATCACCGTACCGGCAGTAGGTGGTGCATCTATCCGATGTACGACTACGCGCATGGACAGTCGGATTCTATCGAGCGGGTCACGCACTCCCTTTGCACGCTTGAGTTCGAAGACCATCGTCCGCTGTACAACTGGTTTATCCAGCAGTTGGGTATCTTTCCGTCGCGGCAGATCGAGTTCGACCGCCTGAACCTCACCTACACGCTGCTGAGCAAGCGCAAGCTGCTGCAGTTGGTGCAGGAAGGGCGGGTGCGCGGCTGGGACGACCCGCGCATGCCGACGCTCGGCGGAATTCGCCGGCGCGGCTATACGCCCGAGGCGGTGCGTAATTTCTGCCGTGCGATTGGCGTGTCGAAGACCAATGGCTCCATCGAGCTGGCCATGCTCGAACACTTCGTCCGCGAAGATTTGAACAAGCACGCCCCGCGGGTGATGGCGGTGCTGCGTCCGCTGAAAGTTGTGATTGACAACTATCCGGAGAATCAGCTCGAAGAGATGGACGCGGTGAACAATCCCGAGGACGCGAGCGCCGGCACACGGAAGGTGCCGTTCTCACGCGTGCTCTATATTGAGCAGGATGATTTCCGCGAAAATCCGCCGAAGCAGTATTACCGTCTCTCGCCCGGACGCGAAGTTCGCCTGCGCTACGGGTATTTCATTACTTGCCAAAGCGTGGCGAAGAACGAGAACGGCGAAGTAGTTGAGGTGCATTGCACCTACGATCCGGCGACGCGCGGCGGCAATGCCCCCGATGGGCGGAAGGTGAAATCGACTATTCACTGGGTGTCGGCGGCGAATGCTATTGACGCCGAAGTGCGGATTTACGAAAACCTGTTCAGCAAAGAAAACCCGAGTGAAGTCGAAGACGGACAGGACTTCGCTGTAAATCTCAATCCGCAATCGCTCGAAGTGATCACTCACGCGAAGCTGGAACCATCCCTGGCCGGCGCTGCCGCGGGCAGCCGATATCAGTTTGAGCGGCTGGGATATTTCTGCGTCGATCCCGACTCGGCGCCCGACAAGCCGGTGTTCAACCGCACGGTGGCGTTGAAGGATACTTGGGCGAGGGTGGAGAAGAAACAGGGCAAGAGTTAAACGACCGCAGAGCCTTACCAAAAGCAAAACCCCGAGCGTGAATTCAACCCGGGTACTAGCCTGCCCAGCTATGAATACAGCACGACGGCCAAGGACTTGAAGTCGAGATTACTTTGAGGAGTTCGGCCCGTCCCGAACTCTTCGTCAGATTCCCTACCAAAGACAGGGAATGCCGTGGACCCGGCGGGATTCGAACCCGCACCTTCGTTGTACAATTTGAAGCGCTTTATTGACCCGGGAAACGTGTGCCGGATAGAGCACGCGAGCTTACGCTGGCATCTCCATGCACTCAACCATTCTCGCCACATTTCTTGAGATCTCTCGCACGGCGGTCTCAATGTGCAGCGCCGGCCTCCTACTTTTCCTGATTGCGCTGTGGACTGCGAAGACCGATATCGCACGGGCCGGCGGCCTGGGCAAGATCGTAGCCTTGAGCAATTTGTGTTTCGCCATCCCATTGGCGGTCTTCGGCGCGGAGCATCTCTCGGGCGCAAAGTTCATCATGCTCGGCGTGCCGTCTTACATGCCGTGGCGTTTGTTTTTTGCGTATTTCGTCGGCTTTGCATTGCTGGCCGCGTCCTTGAGCATTGCCACAAAAATTCAGGTGCGCTGGTCCGGCCTGCTGTTCGGGATCATGATGGTTCTTTTTGTGGCGATGTTGCATATCCCGCGAGCTCTCGCCAACCCCAGAGACAGGATTTCCTGGGTGATAGTCGTCCGAGAGATGTCGTTCGCGGGCGGAGGCTGGATTCTTGCGGGAAACGCGATGCGCGAACAAGGCCGCGGGCAAGGCAAAGGCAAGCTCATTACCGTGGGCCGCGTATTGATCGCGATCGCCGCGATCTTTTATGGCGTTGAGCATTTTCTGCACCCAGCGAATGTCCCGGGAGTCCCGCTCGAAAAACTGATGCCCGTGTGGATTCCGGGGCGCCTGATCATTGGCTATCTAACGGGCGCAATTCTCCTCGTTGCCGGGGCGAGCATTCTGCTGGCCAAGAAGACGCGGATGGCAGCAACTTATCTCGGTACCTGGATTTTGCTGCTAGTCCTGTTCATCTACGGGCCGATCCTGATCGCGGCGCTGGCCGACCCGAGCACCGCGGTCAAAGTCGAGGGGATCAACTACTTTGCCGACACGCTGCTGTTTGCCGGGGCGATTCTCGCGCTCGCCAGCGCGACGCCGCGCACCGATTAAAAGGCCAGGCACCCAACTGTTACGAGGCTAGGATTACCATCATGTTTCTCTAAGCCTGACAGAAACCGTTCCCGGCAGTACACCGCTAAATTAAAGATTCCAAAATAGATATGATTTTCTTATTTTTATGTTGCACTAAGATACATCTTACGATATAGTTTAAAACATGTTTAACCTACATGAAGACTACTTCGAAAATCGCGCCGGCGTTCACGCTCGCGCGCAAGGTCACTGTCACCGCGAACGGCACGAATTCCGCCAGGAACGCCGTGGATTTCGCCATGGCGGTTTTATGGGAGGCCGCGGCGGTCGCGACTTTCCCGGAGGGCGCAGGCTCGGCTCTCCCGACCTTCAACTCTTAATCCTGGCGCTCCTCGCCGAGCGCCCCGCACACGGTTATGAGCTCATCAAAACACTCGAGGAGCGTTCGGGTGGTTTCTACGCTCCTAGTCCTGGAATGATTTATCCGGCTCTCACCTTTCTTGACGAGATCGGGCACGCAAGCGTGCAACAGGAGGGTTCCAGGAAGCTTTACAGCATCACGGCCGAGGGCCAGGCCCACCTCGCGACAAATCGCGAAACTGCCGACGCGATGTTGGAAGCTCTGACCCGCATCGGCGGCCGGATGGATCAGGTGCGCGAGGCCTTTGCCGGGGTCGACGATTCCGACGGCGGTGCGTCCGATGAAGTGCACCGCGCGCGCCACGCTCTCAAACATGCGCTGCGGACCAAACACGGCTGCGGCCCCGATGAGGCCCGGCGGATCGCCAAGATTCTCGATCGCGCTGCGGCCGATATTCTCGGTCGCGCTCCCAATCAGAAGTGAGGTGCGTTTTATGCAGAATGAAAGTTTCCGAAGTCCGGTCCAGAGCCCGATCCCGGATGCGCGTGTTCAAACCGTGATCGAACGGCTCCAAGCCGAGCGGCGCCGTCCAAGTGGCGGCGGTCCGCGCATCAATCCGGCCGAAAGCCGAAATCCTTACGACTATGCCGAGTATGGATTTTCCATTCACCCGGAGCAAGGCGATCTCATCTATCTACTTTGCCGCGGAATGCGAGCGGTGCGTGTGGTNNCAACCTTACAGACGCCGGCCTCGCGGACTATGTGGAAATTCGCGAAGGCGATGCACGACAAACTCTCCGCGAACTCGGAGGTCCGGTAGACTTCGTTCTCATCGATGGTTGGCCGAATGATGAAGGCTCGTCGCTGGCACGTCAGGTAATCGAAATCGTGGCTCCGCAGATTCGCAAAGGAGGGTACGTGATGAACGACAACGCCGAACCGGATTTTCTTGAGTACATTCGCGATCCCGCCAACGGCTTTATTTCCATGACTCTCCCGATCAAGAACGGCACCGAACTTAGCCTGAAAGTTGGTTGATGCAAACTTGAGTGCCGGCTAGTTATGCACGTGCGGGCTCTGCGCGGGGTTAGCATGGTGCTCCGCCGGCTCTTTCACGACCTTCACTTCAAAACTGACAGGCAAATTTTTCGGGGGATAGCAGGCTGCGTTGTCGCAGGCCTGGTAGCGGAGAACTCCGCGCATTTCGTATTTTCCCGGCACGACTGAATGCAACGGATGCACCGCGACGGCGATGGTGAAATCTCCGCTATAGACATTCAGCTTTTCGTCTGGCGAAAAGGGAAAATTCTTATCCTCGCCGGGAGGATATTCAATCTTTCCCAGGATAATGTCGGTAGGCACGTCCATCTTCAAGGCAGTCGGAATGAGGAACTCTGACTTGGGTGTGTTCGAGTTGATGTGATAGCCCGGGGGAACGCGAAAATTCAGGTTTACCATGGTTTGCTGCGTGCGTTGAGCCGTTACCAGCGGCACCGCAGCCACCGTCAAAGTCGGAGCTTTGCCTGGAGTTTGTGCGAGCGCGGCAGCGGAAAGCGCAGCAAGCACCAGCAGCCAGGGGATTCCGGCGTTTTTGATCCCCGAGTTCTGGTTATGTCCCGTCATTTACGGAGCTCTCTGTAAGGTCCTCGCCCGGCGGTGCGNNAGAGGATGCCTGGCTCGCGGCGGGCCGGGTGTTGAGCGCCTTCTTTATCGCGTCCTCGATTTCGCTCTTGCCCCTTAGGCCAACGATCTTGTCCACGACTTTGCCGTCGCGTGCAATCAGGAAGCTCTGCGGTAAGGCGTTGACGCCGCCATACTCATCGCCGACCGAATCTTTTCCGATCAGGATGGGATAGTTCACGCCCATATCCTTGGCGAACTTGGCGATGTCTTCCTTGCTGGCGTCATCCATGGCGACGCCGACGATCTGCAAGCCCTGTGAGCCGTACTGATTTTGCAGGTCGACGAACCAGGGCATCTCGATTTTGCAAGGACCGCACCAGGTCGCCCAGAAGTTGAGCAGCACGGCCTTGCCGCGAAGGTCGGAGAGGCGCATGGTCTTGCCATCGAGCGACTCAAGAGAAAAATCGGGAGCCACCGTGGACAGGGTTATGCGGGGCGCCGAGGACACGCCATGCCGCGCCTGGTGGTA
>PLKR01000432.1:0-4147 GCA_003140655.1 Acidobacteriaceae bacterium
AACTCCCGCGGCCGCGCCCAGCGCCGCTCCCAGCGCGATGCCTAATCCCGTATGTTTCGATTTGCTCGCCATCTCCTTGCTCCTGAAGGCTGCCGATACAACCAAAAGACGAAGAGGGACGGGCCGCAACCCGTCCCTCCGGCTATTATTTCGTCGCGTCCACCACTGGCGGCTTCGGCGTCTTATCCCCGATCTGCCGCACTTTGCCCAGCAACTCCCCTAGCGGCATGCCGGAGAGCGTCTCAAACAACGCCGGAACCTGCGCCGCCATCTTCGCGATGTCGCCGGTGATCTTGTTCATCCCGGACGCATCGCCGTTTCCAGTCGAGACGATGGTGATCTTGTCGACATTCGCCAGCGGACTGGCCAGCGCCTTCACGATCTCCGGCATGGCGGTAAACAACCGGTCGATCACAGCGGCCTGGTTGTATTCCTGATAGGCCTCGGCTTTCACGTTCATGGCTTTGGCTTCGGCTTCGCCTTTCTTGAAGATGATTTCGGACTCAGCCTCGCCTTGCGCACGAATCGAGGAAGCCTGCCCTTCCGCTTCCGCGATCAGGCGCTGCTTCTCGGCCGCAGCGAGAGTCTCGATGCGCTGACGATCGATTTCCGCCGGTTTCAGTACGGTTGCAATCAGTTCCTTCTCGCGCCGGTTGATCTCGGCTTCCTGTACCTTGACCTGCTGTTCTTTCTCGATCTGCTGCACCTTCACCTGCTCAGCGATAACCTGCTGCTGCATGATGTTGGTCTGGATGTCATAAGCCTTGTCAGCCTGCGCCTGCTGGCGTTTTGTGACTTCCAGGAATTGTGCTTTCTTTACTTCGAGGTCGCGCTGCGATTCCGCTTGCTTGGCCAACGACAGCGTTTCCGCCAACACACGCTCCTGGTCCGCCTGCGCTTTGGCCACAGCCGATTCCCGTTGCGCCAGCGCGCGCTTGATCGCCGTATCGCGGTCGGCTTCCGCCGTGGCCACGTCGGCATCCCGCTTGATCCGCGCCACATCCGGCTTGCCCATGTTGGTGATGTATTCGTTCTTGTCGCGAACTTCCTTGATGGTGAACGAAATCACCTCGAGGCCCATCTTNNCGCAGATGGCCTTCCATCACCAGCCGGATCAGCCCTTCGCGCTCCTGGTCGCTCTTGGTCAGGAATTGCTCAGCAGCCGTCAGTACGGACTCCCGGTCGGACTTCACCTTGATCTGCGCCACCGCCTCTACCGTCACCGCCACGCCTTGTTTCGTGTAAAGATCTTGCTGCGGCGCCACGTCGAACGACATCAGCTCAAGCGATAGATCCTTGCAAACCTGCACCATGGGAAGAACCAGCGTCCCGTGTCCCTGCACAACCCGCGTCCCCCCCAAGCCATACACGATGAGTGCCTCGTGTGGCCCCGCCTTGCGATATAGCCTGGCCATTCCGCTCATCAGGAACAAAAGGACCATCACTCCCAGCCCGGCGAAAATCCAAATCTCTACCATGCGTGACATCTCTGGCATAACGCCTCCTCCTACGAATGCATTTCAATAAACTCAAAGGACAAGCTGCCTATTGGTCCCCCGACATTTCGCTCCACAACCGCACGTAGGCAATTCCCTTTTCATAGCGCGTGACCACTACTTCTGTTCCTTTGGCGATGGCGCTGCCGTCATCGCTGCGTGCGCCGCACACCCGGCGTGTTCCCATTTGTGTGTAGATGATTTCGCCCGTTCCGCCTTCGCGGATGGAACTGGAAACTCGGCCCAGCACTCCCACCATTTCGTAGTCCGCCGGGTCCATGTTCTCGTCCTCCGAGATCAGCACTTTGCTCAGGAATAGGAACACGATGCCTGCGCCAACCAGCCCACTCGTAACCGACGCCAGCATTCCAAAGCCGACCCAGAGGCCGGAGTAGCGGGTCAACAAATATCCCGTCCCGCCAAACCACGCCAGGAACGCCGTCAGCGTGACGAAGTTGAACGGGGAAACCCCACTGTCCTGCTGGGCATGCGCGCTCGTTGTCGTCGCACCCACGTCCCCCGCAACCGGCCCGTGACCAGCCGTGACCGGCGCATGCACCGCCGGAACGCCGGCCGAAGGCAGATTCGCACCGCTGTGCCCATGGAAGTGCGGCAGATGCAGCCTGCCGGTGCGCGCGCTGCCGAACACGAACGAAAAAAAACTGAAGCAGAAGCCGACCGCGAAACAGATCAAGTAGAAGTCCGCCCAGGTCATGGAATAGGTCATCGGATTCTCCTCCCTTCTGCATTCGAGGCGTGGCCATGGCTTTCGTGATGAAGGCTCTCGCGCTGATTCTCACGACCGCGATTTCCGGAATGACGATTGCTCGCCACTAACTCCGGCCTCAACGCCTCCAGCAAGCGCTCCGCCAACCCCGGCGTGTCGAGAATCGCGCCCAACAGCAGCAGGCAGCGTCTCGTGTCTTTCTCGCGTGCAGCTTTGATCAGTACTTCGCTCACCTCCGAATCGCCGACAAACTTCTCCGATCCTTGCAGCAGCCAGACGTCAAGCTGGCCTTCGGTCGTGCGCAGGTCTGAGGTCAGCTCCGTGTGATAGCCCTCCGGGTCATCCACCAAAAAGCCGGGATGCACCTTGAAAAACTTCGCCAGCAGCGCGCGCGACGACTGCGTCATATGCGGGCGCGCGCCGTTTTCGATCTGCGACAAATACGACTGGCTGATGCTTTTGCGCAGTTCCTGCCGAACTGCCTTCACCATTTCCTGCTGAGTCATGGGACGGCCCAGGCCGCGCAACGAGCCTTCCACCTCGCGCAGATAACGAATTTTCTCTCCCAGTTTCATATCGTGTATCGCAATATTTATATTGCAATCCGCGATTCATGTCAAGAAGTCGATTTGGCGTGTTTGAGGGGGATGCGAGGGTTAGAGCCCTGCCTCGATGCGGGAACGGGGGTCGAGGTAGTCGCGCAGCGCGTCGCCGATGAAATTGAACGACAGCACCGCCATCATCACGGCGAGGGCGGGAAAGAGCACCAGGTGCGGCGCGTCGAACAGGTGGGCGCGGCCGTCATTCAGCATGGTGCCCCAACTGGCCGTGGGCGGCGGCACGCCGAGTCCTAAGAAGCTCATGGTGGCTTCGGCGAGGATGGCTCCGGCCATGCCGATCGCGGCCTGCACGATCACAGGCTGAATAATGTTGGGCAGAATGTGACGGACGATGATGCGCAGGTCGCTGGCNNCGAGACGGGCGTAGCCGACCCATCCTCCGAGCGAGAGCGCCAGCACAAGATTGAAGATGCCGGGGCCGCGGAAGGCAACGAAGGCAATGGCTAGGAGAATTCCAGGGAACGAGAGGAACGCGTTCATCAGGACGATGTTGACAAAGCGGTCGATGCCTCCACCGTAATAGCCGGCGATGGAGCCGATGATGAGGCCGAGCGCGAGCGACGTGACGACGACCGAGCTCCCCACCAGCATCGAGATGCGCGCGCCGTAGATGATGCGCGAGAGAATGTCGCGTCCGAGTTCGTCGGTGCCGAACCAATGGGTGTGGGTTGGAGCGTCGAGGCGCGCGGGAAGATTGATGGCAGCAGGATCCTGCGGTGCGATCCAGGGAGCGAACAGAGCGAAGATCACGAAGAGAATGACTAACACAACGCCTATGGCCGCCAGCGGATTATGGCGGGCATTACCGCCAACCCTGCGGCGAAACGAGATGGCAGCGGTGGACATGGATCGAATTCTACGGCCAATCTTCTTCCGCCATCTTAGATGTTGTGGGCTGCCTTCGGCAAAGACGCGTGAGGATGGGAAAGCGGCTGTGGTTCCAGGCTCTGACCCGCAATCTAGGACTGGCCTACGCCGCGAAACAGCGCCGCGACGTTTTCCGGAAGAGTTTCATCGAGCTTGCGAGCCAGCCATTCCTGTAGTTCCGACTTTTGCGGCGCAGTCAAAGATTGAAACTCCAGTCCCACAAGACCGTCCTGGCTACGCCAGCACACCCTGGTTTCGGCGGATAATTGGCTGGTGCGGTCAGGGAGCGTGAAGCGCACGAGGGCGGGAAAATCGGAATCGAGAGTGGCGGGGACAGTGATAGCGATCCCGCCCTCGCTGATGTTCACGGTTTGGCACAGAATATCTTCGGGCTGGCGTGCTCTAACCAAGGCGGGAACCGCGACGGGGCACCGGAA
>PLKR01000432.1:4222-5312 GCA_003140655.1 Acidobacteriaceae bacterium
GCAGATCCACGATTACAGCCTCGAACTTTTGGTTGTCCAAAAGGCCGGACGCTGCCAAACCTTCCTCGCAGATCTCCGGGCGTATGGCAAGCGGCTGCAATGATTCGATGATCAACTGGCGAGTTTGTGGATCTTTGCACAACACCAAGGCGGTCCCGGCCGCTGCTGACTCTGGCTGGCTCTTCGTCACTGTCATTTGCGACTCCCTGATCCGGGGCTGCAATCGGTTTCCGGAAGGGATGGAACTTGGGATGGCTCGCTCCGTGACATGTGGAGGAGCGCGACTAGGAGCGCTCCACTCGTGGAGCTAAATAAAGCAAGTCCTAGAACCAGCAAAAAGTTCACGGTCGGTACTCCCTAATGGCCGGGCGGAGGATATGGCTTGCAGCCACTAGAGGTCAGACTGACGGTGAGCGGGTTCAGTGTCAATCGAATTGGTGGTGAGGAATAGCATAAGTTACTAAGTAATTTACTGTAGTTACTAAGTTTCTCAGTTAGTAAGTGATAAGTTTCAAATTGTGCCTTTGGCGCAGGGATTTGGAGCGTTCAGGAGGGGGTTGGCGTTTGGGGTGAAGCGCCGAGCTGCTGTTTACTCTTGCGCTATGAGCACTTTAGCTGTTGACCTTCACACCTCAAAATGAGGTATGCTCTTTTGCAGGCGGTTCCCCTAGAGGGAGAGTGCATGGCTGATCTAGATGCGGTTCTAGAACAGTTGAAGAAAGAACGTGAACGTTCGGTGGGCGAGCTCAGACAACTGGAGAAAGTGATTGCGGAACTGAGTAAGGTGACGGCAAGGAGTTCACAGGCCTCATATAGTTCCGGCAAGCGCATGAAACGCCAACTGTCGGCGGCAGCCCGAGAGCGCATCGCGGCGGCGCAAAGAGCGCGCTGGGCGAAGGTGCGTGCGCAGTCCAGCAAGGTATCGTAAGCTTCAAATAACCGGTGCGGTAGGCGGGAAGGACGCTTGTATTTTCCGCCAACTGCATCGGCTGCTTTTTCTCAAGGCATTGCATTTCGGCGAGGCGACTTCGCCGAGGTGGAATGGATGCCAAAGTACCCTCCCTTCGGCGCTTCGTCTTCGGTTCCGAAA
>PLKR01000152.1 GCA_003140655.1 Acidobacteriaceae bacterium
GGATTTATTCCATAACTCATTGTTCATTAAATGGGCTCCGCCACTGAGTTGCCGCTGAATGCCTGGCGGGAGACCAAAAGACATCACCGCTTCAGCGGCGCACCGAGGCATTTGTTAAGGCCGGCTTTGCGAATCGAAGCCTGACGCATACAACTTACGGCAATGAAAAAGATCGGCTTTTTGTCCTTCGGCCATTGGACGCCTTCATCCCAGTCGCAGACGCGGTCTGCCGCGGACGTCCTCTTGCAGTCGATTGACCTTGCCTTTGAGGCTGAGCGACTCGGGATGGACGGGGCCTACTTCCGGGTTCATCATTTTGCCCGGCAATTGTCATCTCCGTTTCCGCTGCTCGCGGCGGTTGGCGCAAGAACACGAAGGATCGAGATCGGAACCGCGGTCATCGACATGCGGTACGAGAATCCTCACTACATGGCTGAAGACGCAGGCTCCGCCGATCTCATCGCTGGCTCGCGCTTGCAATTGGGGATAAGTCGCGGGTCTCCCGAGCAGGTTATCGACGGATGGCGTCACTTTGGATATCGGCTCAACGAAGGTGAGGATGATGCGGCCATGGGACGGCGTCATTCCGAGACGTTTCTGGAGCTTCTTAGCGGGAAGGGTTTTGCGAAGCCAAACCCCCGTCCGATGTTCGCCAACCCTCCAGGACTCTTGCGGCTGGAGCCTTTTTCCGCAAGTTTGCGAGAGCGGATCTGGTGGGGTTCGGCCGCCAATGCGACGGCAGTGTGGGCTGCGAAGCTTGGCATGAACCTTCAGAGTTCGACCCTCAAGTTCGATGAGTCCGGCGAGCCTTTGCATGTCCAACAAGCTGCTCAAATCCGGGCCTTTCGGACTGCATGGGCCGAAGCGGGTCACAGCCGCCCTGCACGTGTTTCCGTGAGCCGAAGCATCTTCCCTTTGATAAACGACCTAGATCGCGCCTACTTCGGGAGCGACGAGGAGCAGACGGATCAGATTGGTTTTCTCGATTCAAGCACGCGGGCTGTCTTCGGCCGGGGTTACGCTGCCGAACCGGACGTTCTCGTCGAACAACTCCAGAAAGATGACGCCATCGCCGAGGCGGACACAATCCTGCTTACAATCCCCAATCAATTGGGCGTCAGCTACAACGTACATGTAATGGAGGCGATTCTTGCCGACGTCGCTCCGGCGCTTGGCTGGCGGTGAGCCTGTGCTTTCTCCAGTCATAACGCCCAGCATGCCCCTGCGTCGAAAGAACATCTTCCGCCATCCGTCCCCGGCGCCCACGACGATCTATGTGCGGACGGGCTACAACCGTGTGCTGGCCGAGGAGTTCGAGGCGCTCAAACTCAAGCGGGTCGACCTCGTGAAGGACAAGGTCGAGGCGCACAGCCAGGGCGACCTGCGCGAGAACTTCGGGTTCAAGGCGGCCAAGGATGCCATCCGGGCCGTCGACCGGAAGATGACCGCGCTCGACCGCTTTGTGGCCCGCAACGCCTTCATAGAGGTCGACCCGGCCACTTGGCTCACCAAGCCGACGGACACTCTGCAACTCGGCCACGTTGTCACGGTCGAGAAGCAGGACGTGCAGTCGAAGCGGAAGGACCGCTTCACGTTCCTCGTGACCACGCACGGCGAGACGGCGAGAGATCACGGATCAGGGATCGAATGCCTACCGCACAATTCCCCGCTGGCGGCCGCGATCCTGGGCCTTACCGTCGACGCACCGACTAGGGTTATGCTCCCCGCCGGCGAAGCGATCGTGACCATCCGCTCCATGCGCAACCCGAACCAGGCCGAGCTCGATGTCCTGCTCACCGCCATCAAGCCGCCTGAAATCGAGGACGATTAGGAACGTATGCGGAGGCGAGCCCCGCGGCTCGCATCGGGATCGTTTAAGAAACCACGCACGATCGGCTGCGGAGTTGGCCTAGCCTCGGATCGCTCGGAGGACAGCCTCAGCATGGCTGGAGGGAATATCTGATACCTTCTTGGGGTAGCAGAATGGCTGCCCCCGGGCTGGGATCGAGCCGAGCCAATCGATTTGGCCTTCATGGGCTACAACCATTCCATGAGGCGCGGTTGCGTCAGCCAAGAAAGAGAGCGAATTGAAATAAACCGCCTTCCGAGCAATGAACTATTCACCAGCTATGCGCCGTATCGGCATGGTCGCTAGAATGGTTGGTGGCCAACAGCCGGCCCACGTCCGTCAATTGCTTGGCCCAAGCTACCTAAAAGGGCGCCGCCGGCCCGGGCATTGCGACGCGTTGGCGTCGGCAGGTCGCAAAGCGTCGATTGTTTTTACGCGATCGAGTCCGAAGGTCCGGGAATGATCCTTCGGTTCCCTTTCATGATCAGCAAAAGGAATAGCGTGGCGGCAACGCTGGACCACGGGAATGTATCGCCGATTCGGTTGTAAAGTGTGAGGCCCCGACCCAGGGGCAATTCTGCTACGGTCGTCGTCATGCCTGCGTGATCCGTACTTGCGCTTGCAAGCAGACGGCCTTCGGCGTCTGAGGCTGTTTCGAGGCCGTTGAACGCGCTCCGGAGGACGGCACAGCCATTTTCTATACCGCGCATAACTGCCATTCTCGCGTGGATCCATCCGTCGGTACCGAAATCGTTGGCAGGGACGAGCAGGAGTCGGACGCCCGCCCGCGTATCGGCTCGGACGGAGCGCGGGAAATCGAGATCCTTGCAAATTGCCATTCCGTAACCCGAGCCGATGATCCCCGGTTCTTCGCCGGGTGCTCCGGTTTCAAAGGGGCGCAAGAGGTGGCGCTTGGAGTATATATGCACCAAACCGTCCGGCGAGAATGCGAATGCGCGGTTGCGCGGTGGAGCCGGCTCAAAGGTTCCGATAATTATTAGAATGCCTTCTGTACTTGAGACCGCTGCTAACGGGGCGAGGATGGCTTTCTCGTGTTGAGGCTGCAGGGATATCGCTCCTTCCGGGATTACGACGATGCGCACGCCGCGGCTTGCGAGCTCCTTTGACGCCGAGGCGTAGCCAGCCGCTGCCGCTGCGGCAGAAGTTGGGGTGCCGTCGCGGTTTTCACTCCGCCAACTATCGGGATTAGCTAGCGCCGCGACCGGCACCGTCGGGCCTTGCGCCAGGAAAAGCCGGGCGAGGCCGAAGGCGAATGCCGTGGCACAGGCGGAGGCGCCAACGGCTGCGGCAAAGCGAGCCCCGCGCGCGAGCAATGCCACGGAATTTGCGAATAGGCAGAGGAGAAAAGTTACCGCATAAAGACCGAAGAGCGAGGCAACCTGGATGGCAGCGGGAAAGGATACCTGGCTGTACGCGAGAGATCCGAAGCTCCCGTGAGGTGAGAAATGGCCAATGGCGAATTCGGAGGCGGTCCAAGCAGCCGGAAAGGCGGCGAGAGCTCCGAGCGGAGGCAACCTATGCCAGGCCGTACGCGTGAAGAGGACAGCCGCAGTAAACAGGACGCTCGACGCCAAGGGTGTCGGCGCGAGAACCCAGAGCGGCAATTTGCCGCCGTAGCACTGAGCAAGGTAGAGTTGACCTGAGCAAAATCCTGCAAAGGCGGCGAGAAGCACCTTCCACGCAGGTGTTTTGCTATAGGCCAGCCAGAGCAGCGGCACAGGAGCAAACCAGGCGAGCGCCCAAGCGTTCGCCTGGCCCTGCGAGTAATAGAACAAGGCGCCGCTAAGCAGGGCACAGAAGAAAGCGATCATGGAGGCGAGTTTTTAAGGAAGGAGCGAAGGCAGTGCCGCGTCGCCGTGAGGTAGGCGGCGCGAAACTGCGATTCTCCGGAAAATCGGTCCGCCCGATAAAGCGAAACGAGGCCTTGGGCCAACGCCGCGACAGCGAGCCCTATTTCGGCGGCAGGCGCCTCGCCTATGCGTCCGGCGGCCCTGGCTTGCTCGATTCGCTTATAGACCATCGACATGACTGGCGAGCGTCCCGCCGCGAAGTCCTCAGGGTACCGCCGAGCCCCGGAGGCAGGCAGCAGGAACGCAGCTTCGTAACCCCGCGGATCGGTCAGGGCAAACGCCAAGAATTCATCGCACAACTCTTCCAGCCACTCCAGCGGATCGCGGGCGGTGATCGCACCCACGCGGTTCTCCCACACGGCGAGCCCGTCCCGCATAAGCGCCTCCAAAAGAGCATCCTTGCCTGGATAGTGCCGATAAATGGCCATGGGTGTTACGCCCACTGTTCTTGCGACGCTCCGCAGAGACAGACCGGCTAGCCCGCCGCTTTCAAACTGTGCCTTTGCAGTCTGAAAAATGCGCTGACTGGTAGTCATGTATACATCGTATACTCCTTTTCCGGCCTGACGCAATAAGAAACTGATGCCGAGGTTCTTGTGCATGCCAGATTGCACGCGAATACGCACTGACGATCAACATGAGCTGCAGCGGCAACCGCACCAAGGAATAATTCAGCTCGAGGGCACGATCTTTGAAAACAGTCTAATTTGAATGCGGCATAAACATTCACCGGCATGGCCAGCACGAGAAGCCTACGGAAGGCTAACGGTGGGGATTACTGGCAAATGCGAAAACGACGAATGCCGCGGATGCGCCGGGATAGGCGTAGAAATCGGCGAAAAAGGCTGAGCGGCTCAATTGGGTGGCTGGCACAGGCTCTTTGGATGATGCCGTAAGACGGTTACGGGAGCGGAAGGACGCCTTCGGCGAATACGCAGCCTTGCCGAATCGAGGTGATGAACGGCATATTTGCGGTACTCCCTGAAATCGGCGCCTAATGAAGAAGCTGCTCATTATTTCTCCGCATTTTCCGCCGATAAATGCTCCTGACATGCAGAGAGTTCGGATGGCATTGCCCTATCTCCGCTCGCACGGATGGGAGCCTACGGTCCTGGCGATCGCCCCGGAGTCGATTGAGGGGGGAGTAATTGAACCCAAGCTCACCGAAACCTATCCAGCGGATATTCGTGTGATTCGGGTGAACGGCGTACCCTCGCGATTCACGCGTTGGGCCGGGATTGGAAACCTGTGGCTGCGCTGCGGGCGGGCCATGACCAAGGCAGGGGAGCGGCTCTTGCGAAAGGAGCACTTTGATCTTGCGCTGATAAGCACGACGCAATTCAGCGCCTTCCAATTGGGTCCTCGATGGCGCCGGAAATTCGGGTTGCCCTACGTATTGGACTACCAAGATCCGTGGATCAACGACTACTATCAGAT
>PLKR01000238.1:0-1860 GCA_003140655.1 Acidobacteriaceae bacterium
GTGATGACGCCGTCTTTGCCAACCTTCTTCATAGCCTCGGCAATAATGTGCCCAATGGTTTCATCATTGTTCGCACTTATGGTGCCGACCTGGGCGATCATTTCGCCGGAAACGGGCTTGGAGAACTTGTCGAGTTCGCCTTTGGCGCGTTCGCCGGTTTTCTTGTCGAAGGCGCCGCATACGAGCGAGACAGCCTTCTCGATGCCGCGCTTCATGGCCATTGGGTTGGCGCCGGCGGCAACCGTCTTTACGCCTTCGCGGTAGATTGCTTGGGCTAGAACTGTTGCCGTGGTGGTGCCGTCGCCGGCTACGTCGGAGGTTTTGCTGGCTACTTCGCGAACCATCTGGGCGCCCATGTTCTCGAGGCCGTCCTTGAGTTCGATTTCTTTGGCTACGGTTACACCGTCTTTGGTGATCGTCGGCGAACCGAATTTCTTTTCGATGACAACGTTGCGGCCCTTGGGGCCGAGTGTGACCTTTACAGCGTCGGCTAGAAGGTTGACGCCGCGCAGGATTGCCTGCCGGGACTCTTCGCCGTGTACGATTTGTTTTGCCATTGCGTTTTCTCCTTCAGAGATTAAATTCTTAACCACATGGGGCACGGAGGAACACAGGCTTCGGCCCCTTAGATTTGCGGCGCTGCCAGAGACGTAACAAGTTACGTCTCGACGAAACTTAGCGGCGTGCGCCTACGGTTTCCTTCTTGCTTGCGTTGGCCGAGCTGGAGGCGCCGGTGAGGATGCCGAGGACTTCTTCTTCTTTCATGATGATGAAGTCTTCGCCATCAATCTTGATCTCGGTGCCGGAGTACTTGCCGAACAGGATGCGGTCGCCCTCTTTAACGGCGAGAGGGAAAACCTTGCCTTCGTCATTGCTGCGGCCTTTGCCGGTGGAAATGACTTCGCCCTCTTGCGGCTTGTCCTTTGCGCTGTCGGGGATGATGATGCCGCCCCGTGTGGTGGAAGCTTCTTCCACACGACGGACCAGAATGCGGTCGTGGAGTGGACTGAATTTTGCCATGGGTGTGACTCCTTTCAGAGTTGGGTAGTTAAGGTTGACTTTACGTAAACCTATGAATTGTTGTGGGTTAGGGCGGGCTGTTAGCAGTCTCGCCTATCGAGTGCTAATTATAAGAGTGTGAGTGGGGAGTTGTCAAGGGGGCGGCGGTGGGCAGTGGTCAGTGGCCAGGTTTGCCGACGGCGGCTGGGGCGGGGCCAGCTTTTCGGGACTCGGTTTCATTTTTTGTCTTACCCAGGGCTTACGCGCTGGGCTATTATCTGCCGCCCCTTCGGCTTCGCTCAGGGCAGGCTCTGCCGGGGCTGGAGTCGGGTGATTCGGTCTGGGTCTTCGCCCAGGATTCAGGTTCTGTGGGTGAGTGCTTGAGTGCCGTTCCTCACTTCAAAGGCAAAGTCAAAGGCGGCGGACGAGGGCGTCCGCCCCACACTAGCGACCCAACTTCAAAACAAAGTCAAAGGCGACGGACAGGAGTGTCCCTCGCACACGGCCCACTTGCAAAAAAAGCTCTCGTGGGGCAACCTCGTAGACCATGACGCGAACGTCCGGCTTGGCCAGAGCTTTAATGGTTTCCTCTTTCTTTGTCTTCTCCTTTGTCATCCTGATGGCGGCAGTGGGATTTGCGCAGGCGGAGCCTGGGCCGGAACAGGGTGGACACGAAGTGCAGGTTTGGAGCGGCGGCGGGTACTCGGTGCCGGGCGGGACTTCGAATACCGGGATTTCTGATGTGGGGCTGCGCTATGGATGGGTGATTACGGGGGCGCATCTGCCGGGATTTTTGCGAGGACGATTTGAGTACGTGGTGGATGCGGAGCCGGCGTATTTGATTTCTCAGCCGTCGAATAC
>PLKR01000238.1:1891-4315 GCA_003140655.1 Acidobacteriaceae bacterium
GCGAAATACAACTGGAGCGTGGAGTTGCGGTACTTGCATATTTCGAATGCAGGTCTGGCGACGCTGAATCCGGGGCTGAATACGGTGCAGGTGCGGGTGGGAGTGGGGAGGTTCTGGAGGAAGTAGGAGACACGTTTCGGGCTGACGAGTTGTCGGTTTGTTCTCTTGGCCGACCGATGGAAAGAAGAAAGGCCCCACTTCTCGCAAACGACGCGAGAAATGGGGCAGAAGTTGTTCCTGTGTATTCCCGACTTACCTACTGAACTTTTATTTCAGGGGGTGTCCCTATAGTGTTGCACGCCGGATCGGTAACGTAAGTGTACGTGCCGGTTCGGGTTAGTACGGAGAGTTGAACGGTCTTGGTACCATTGACTCCGTTTAGTGCGGCTGGAACCACCGGGTCGGGTGCCGGGGATTGTGGCCATCCTGGTATCGTGCAACTGGTAATCGTGACCGGTACGGCGAGGGCGTTGGTAAAGGTGACTGAGCTAGCTCCGTTGGGAGCATCACCTCCGGTGCAGACAGGTATAGACATTTTTTCTTCTCCTTCTTCTCCTGTGAGATATTTGCTTCGCGTGCTTCCGTTCAAGACTGAAGCAAGACTGGCGCGATGCGTTTNNTTGCACCCTTCTTGCAGCAACTGGCGTTGTACTTGTAAGTGCCTTTTTGCACGACAACAACGAGTTGGACAACCAGCTTGCCAGGGACTCCATTTTGCTCCGCTGGGACTACGGGGTCAATCGCTGGCCATCCGGGCAGGGTGCAATTGGTGATTGTGCACGCCTCGGGGTGGTGGTTGGTGAAGGTAATTGAGGTAGCGCCAGAACGGATTGTACCTCCTTTACAGATATCCATATTTTCTCTCCTTAGTGAAATTCGGTTCCGTGATTACTTCGCCGGGTTCGGTCCAGAACTGGTTGACTTCAACAAGTCTTCAAAACGCGGGTCGCCGTGCAGGTTGTCCAAATCCGGTTGTTGCCTGGCCATTTCCGGAGAATATCCGGCGCGCAAGGCCTTGCCGAGCCATTCCATGGCTAATCCTTTATCGCCCAGACGATCATAAATTGCCGCGGCGGAAAAAAGCGCGTCTTTATCGGACTTGCTCTGTTCGAGTGCCTTGGCGAGGAAAGCAAGCGAGTCTGCGCGATCATCGACCATGGCATAATACTTTGCCAAGGCTCTCAGCAACTCCGGATCGCGATTGTTAACGGCTAACTCTCCCTTGGCAATCGCAATTCCCCGTTCGAACGCGGTTCGAGCCTTGGGACGTTCGCCATCCAGATAATAAGCTTCTCCTAAATTGCCCCAGTTAGCGTAGTCCTTATCGTTCAGTTGGACAGCCTTTTCGTAGGCTTGCGCGGCGTCGGGGAAGCGGTGCTGATAATAGTAAGCCGTTCCCAGGTTCGAATAGGTATCGGCTGTGGCGTGAATGGCCAGCGATTGCTGCAGTGGCTTGATTGCGTCGGAGTACTTCGCTTCATAAAGCAGAGTGGCTGCCAGGTTGGCATATCCGCGGTAACTCTCGGGGGTCAAGTCCACGACTTTATGAAACATCTTTGAGGCATCGTCGTATTGGGCCTGGCGAAGGTAGAAGGCGCCCAGCAGGTTGTAGCCGCGCCAGTAGTTGGGACGCAAGGCGACTATCTTCTTATAGGTGTTTTCGGCGTCCTGCCGGTTGCCGAGCCGCTCGTAAGCGCCACCCAGTCCTATGTAGGCGTCTTCGTTGGAGGGTTCGAGTTCGACCGCGCTCTGGAATTGCTTTACCGCGTCTTCATACCTACCGGTGCCACTTTCGAGCACTCCCAGGCAAATATGGCCGGCGGCGCCGGCATTGCCGAGGTCAATGGCTTTGGAACAAGCCTGGCGCGATTTTGCGATGAAGTTCTTATCCTTGCCGGCGGCGTATTTCTGCCAGTAGGCTGCGCCCAGGTCGGCTTCTGCTCTGCCGTAGCTCGGATCGACCTTGAGCGCTTGCTCGAACAGGATGATCGCGCTATCCACATTGGCGGCTTTGCCGGCGTCCTCGAGATAGCCACGCGCCTCAGTGTAGTAATTGTAGGCATCGGGCATGCTGGTGCCGTGGAAGGCGAGTTCGCGAGTTTCGTCGGCTTTCAGGGAGAATCCGAGGGCGGCGGCGACGGCCTTGGTGACATCATCCTCGATGGCGAATGGATCGGTGACGGGTGAGTCGGCGGCTCCGGCTTTCACGACTTTCCCGCTCTTGGCGTCGGTGAGAGAGTAAGTGACACGCACCAGATCGCCGGAGCGTTGCAGGCCGAGGTGAAGTCCGGTATCAGCACCGAATTCCTGGTGCGCCTGAGCCAGGCTGGTTACATTTTTTTGACGAATCTCACCGGCCGAAACGACTTGCAGGGGATGGTTGCCGCTCAGTTGCGCCAGCTTGGCGGTGAGCGTATCCACCAA
>PLKR01000238.1:4405-13500 GCA_003140655.1 Acidobacteriaceae bacterium
GCGGCGCAGGTCATCCAGGAGCGCTCCGGCGTTGGGGTAGCGCGCGTCGGGATTCTTGGCCATGGAGCGGGTGATCACACCGGAGAGGGGTCCGGGGACATTCTTGAGCGGGGGCGGGTTGACGTGGACAATGCGGGCCACGGTGGTGGCGAGACTATCGCTTTGGAAGGGCTGCTCACCGCCCAACATCTCATAGAAGACGAGGCCGAGCGAGAAGATGTCGGAGCGGCCGTCGTCGCGCTGCTGGAGCAGGACTTCGGGAGCCATATAGGCGGGAGTGCCGCCCGTGGCAGTCATGGTCTCCATGCTTTTGGTGGCGTCGTTGGGGTTGCTGCTCCAGGCGCGGCGGGCGACGCCGAAGTCGAGAATCTTCACCCGGTTGCCGGCGGCAATCATGATGTTTTCGGGCTTGATGTCGCCGTGAATGATGCCTTTTTCGTGCGCGGCCTGCAGTCCCTCGCAGCACTGAGTGGCAATGGCGAAGAATTCATCGGTGGAGATAGGCTGTTTAAGGCGGTGACGCAGGGTCTCGCCTTCGATGTACTCCATTACTACCCAAAGTTCGCCGGCGTGCTCGACGACGTCGTAGATGGCGCCCACGTTGGGATGATTGAGGGCGGATGACCGCTGGGCTTCCTTGAGCAGGCGCTTGCGNNGTGTCTTCCGCGCCGTAGACCTGTCCCATGCCGCCAGCGCCGAGGCGCTTGGAGATCACGAAGCGGCCTACGGTGGTGCCCGTGAGAGCATCCGCAGCAGCAGCCACAGGAGCAGCCGCAGGGGGCGTCTTGATCTGATCTGCCATGGACGAGGTGCACGCCAGATTGGGCAATTCTAATCTTAGTTGGGGAGGAAACCTAAACGAAAGTGAGAAAGGCGTTCACCACGGAGGCACAGAGACACGGAGAAAATCTCTAAATTGTTCTTGTTTAGTGCGTCCCTTGCTTCCGTCCTGCGGCCCCGGCTATTCTTCCAGCTATGTCTACGCTGGTGGAGTGTGTTCCTAATTTTTCGGAAGGGCGCGACAAAGCTAAAGTTGACGCCATTGTTGACGCCATGAAGGTGGAGGGAGTCTACCTGCTGGATCGCGAGATGGACGCGGACCACAACCGGTGCGTGATTACGCTGGTGGGCGAGCGGGAGGCGATTCAGGAGGCGGCGATTCGCGGCGTCGGGAAGGCCGCTGAATTGATCGATCTGAATGTGCATAAGGGCGCGCATCCGCGGATGGGCGCGGCCGACGTGGTGCCGTTCATTCCGATTGATGGCGTGACGATTGAAGATTGCGTGGGGATGGCGCGGCACGTGGGGGAAGAGATATGGAGGCGGTATCAGATTCCGGTGTATTTGTACGAGGCTGCGGCGCGGACGCCGGAGCGGCAGAATCTGGAGAACATACGACGCGGGCAGTTTGAAGGGATACGGGCGGAGATTGCGACGAATGCGGCGCGGAAGCCGGACTTTGGCGAGGCGAGGATGCATGCGACGGCGGGCGCGACGGTGGTGGGAGCGCGGAAGTTTCTGATCGCTTACAACGTGTTCTTNNGGGATGCGGTTCGTGAAGGGCGCGGGATTTCTGGTGAGAGGGCTGGCGCAGGTCTCGATGAATCTGACGGATTTTGAACAGACACCGGTGCATCGCGTGTTTGAAATGGTGAAGAGTGAGGCGGAGCGGTATGGAGTGACGGCGGTGTCGAGCGAGATCGTGGGATTGATTCCGAAGAAAGCGCTGGAGGCTGTAGCTGAATGGTTTCTGCAGGTGGAGAATTTTGATTCGTCCTTGATTTTGGAAAACCGGCTGGCGGCGGTGATGAGTGGAAAAATGACCGTGGGGGGATTGCGTGCGGGAGTGGAACCCTTCGTCGAACAACTCGCTGCGCCTACGGCTACGCCGGGCGGGGGCAGCGCGGCGGCGGCGGCCGGTGCGATGGCGGCGGGGCTCGCGACCATGGTGGCCTCGATGTCGCGGGGGAAGAAGGCGTATCTGCAATATGAATCGGAGTTGAGCGCGGCGATTGCGAGGCTGGGGACGCTGCGGGAGGAATTGAAGGCCGCTGTGGATGCCGACGCGGAGTCTTACGATGCGGTCATGAAGGCTTACAAGCAGGCTAAAGCGGATCCGGCCGGCTCCGAGATGCTGGTTGATGCCGCGCTCAAGTTGGCTACGGGAGTTCCGCTCAGAGTCGCAGAGAAGGCGCATGAAGTGGTACAGATTACGCAGAGCCTGTTTGCCATCAGCAATCCGCACATGAAGTCGGACTTGACTACGGCGCAGGCACTGGCGCGGGCAGCGATTACCGGCGCGCTGGCGAATGTGGAGATCAATCTGGCGTCGCTGAAGGATCAGGGGTTCGCGGCGGAAGCGCGGAAGAGGGTGGACGCGATCACCGCTCAACGAATGGTTTAGGGAATTTGTAGAAGATGTCTCTATCCCCCTGGCATCAAATAATCTCTTGCGCCGACCGAGTGGAAAGTTCCGGGGCGGGGTTGAGAATTGAAGGCGAGGAAAACTGCGCGGATTTGCGCCAGGGGTATCCCGATGATTCGGCTTCGTCTTTTATCTATCTCCAGTGCAGTTCTTGGACTGAGTGCGCTTCTGCTGGGACTTAGTGGTTGCGGCGGAGGCTCGTCCGCAGTTGTAACCGTACCCCCGCCAGCTAGCTACACGCTCACTGCCACGCCGTTGAGCCCAGCCTCAGTGACCGCAGGAAATACGGCCACTTCCACCATTACCGTGACTCCTGCAAATGGATATATCGGGAGCGTCAGCCTTTCGTGCAGCAGCATCACCGGTGGGACGCCGGCCCCCGTGTGTCAGTTCAATGCGTCTCCTGCCGTGATTAGCGGGACGGGTGCGGTCACTTCTACGCTGACAGTGTCTACTTCGAACAGCCCGGCGGGCAGCTATGCTATCACCATCACCGGAAAAGACGCCAACAATTTGGCTCCCAGCAATGGTCCCCAGGCGTTAAGCCTGACGGTGACGGGACCCGCAGGACCCAACTACACACTTGGCGCGACGGCGTTGAACCCAGGTTCAGTGACCGCGGGGAGCATGGCCACATCCACCATCACCGTGACTCCGGCGAATGGTTATACGGGCATCGTGAGGCTTTCTTGCAGCAGCGTCACGGGTGGGACGCCGGCTCCCGTTTGTTCGTTCAATCCGTCTGCTGTCACGATCAGCGGAACGGCTCCAGTTACTTCTACGCTGACCGTGATTACTACGATCAGCACACCGGGCGGCGCCTACACCGTCATGGTCACCGGAATTGATGCGAACAGTCTACCTCCCAGCAACGGTCCACAGGCGCTGGCCTTGACCATGGCAGGGGCTGCCGTGAACGTGGTGATCATCTTCCAGGAGAACCGCACGCCTGACAATTTGTTTCAGGGACTGTGTCTCGCGCCGAACGGCACCAGCAGTTCCTGCAGCACAAGCCCGAGCAGTTCCCAGTACGACATCGCCAGCAGCGGAGTGAACTCGAAGGGAGCGACCGTCACGCTCAGCCCTCTCGACCTGGGCACCGCCGGCAGCAGCCCGGATAACTACGATCTAAGCCATGCCCACAGCGCCTTCGAGGATATGTGCGACCTGAACACGTCGACCGGGGTATGCAAGATGGATGGCGCTGACCTGATTTCAGATTCATGCACGAAGGGAAAGGTGGGCTGCCCACCGCCCGCGAACCCGCAGTTCATGTACGTGAGTCCGGCTGACGTTCAGCCTTACCTCACCATGGCCCAGACATACACGTTCGCCGATCGCATGTTCCAGACCAACGAAGGCCCAAGCTTCCCGGCACATCAATTCATCATTTCAGGGACATCGGCGCCTACGGCGGCCAGCCCTCTGTTTGCGTCTGAGAACCCTGCTGCGCCCGCGGGATGCGTAGCTCTGGCAACGACAACCGTTACGGTGATCGATTCGACGGGCAGCGAGACCAGCAACGCGCCAATCTACCCCTGCTTCGAACACCCAACCCTTACCGATTTACTGGATGCTGCCAACCTGACCTGGCGTTATTACGCGCCGGGGGAGGGTTCCATCTGGACCGCTCCGGATGCGATTTCGCATATGTGTGTACCGAGTGAGGCGGCGGGAGGAACGTGTACGGGATCGGATTTCACCGCCGCCGATCCGAAGGTTGTTCTTAACCAAAGCCAGAGCAATGCCCAGATTCTTACCGACATCGCCAGCGGTCAGCTCCAGAACGTGAGCTGGGTCATTCCCACGGGTGACGATTCCGACCACGCCGAGAGCAACGACGGATGCGGCCCGTCATGGGTAACTTCGATCGTCAACGCCATCGGCAACAGCCCGTATTGGCCCAACACGGTCATCATTCTCACATGGGACGACTGGGGAGGTTGGTACGACCACGTTCCACCGCCAAACGTGCTGGTGAACTGCTCGCAGTGGGGTTGCGGATATGTGTACGGATTCCGCGTGCCGATGGTTGTGATATCGCCTTACATCACAAAGCCGGGTTACATCTCGCACGTCAATCATGACTTTGGAAGTATTTTGAAGTTTATTGAGACGAACTATAATCTGACGTCGTTGGGCTACGCGGACACAAATGCCCTCGACGATCTCTCCGACATCTTCAATTTCACCCAAGCCCCGATTGCGTTTCAGACCATCCCGGCGCCCTCCAACAACACCACGTGCCTGAGCGACTCGACCCCCAGCGATCCCGATGACGACTGAGTTATAGAAAGTTCCGCAGCTGTTTCCTTCGACTTGAGAAGCCGCCGGGACGGCGGCGCTACAGTTAGCTTAATCTCCCGCACTGGTTGGGTGGCTGAGGTCTGGATCGCAGGGCTGGAAGCGCTGCGCCACCCAAGAACAAAGTTTTCAGCGGCTGAAAGCGCGGAAAGTTCTGGGCAGCGTCCGTGCCGGCGGCAAAGAGAGACGTAGCAAGCTACGTCTCTACGACCCGTTGGTGGTGCTGCTTAATCTCCTGCGCTGGTTGCCGGCGCGGGCTCAGGTCTGGATCGAGATTCCCACCACGCTTCGAACCCTTGTTTTAACAGTTTTGAGATGGTTTGCCGGTTCTCCGAGATTACTTTCCACCAGGCAAAGCGGCCGAGCATAGGGAAGTAGATTCCGCGGAAGCACACACGCGCGATAAAGATGTTGACGCGGTAGCCGAGCGGTTGGTCGTTGAGCGAGTCCACGGCTTGTGCGATAGCTTCCGGGCCGTAGGCATGGGACCAGCCGTAGTTCACCTCGGCGTGGGCCTCGTCGATGGTCATCTTCAGCGGAGTGTGAGCCATGGCGAACGGAATGAACTCCTGCCAGTGTTTGGGGCGGGTTAAGCGGCCGGCGACATTGAGGCGCTTGTAGAGCGGAGTGCCGGGCAGGGGAGTGAGCAGGCCGAAAATCGGCAGGCCCGGCGGCCAGGTCCGCACCTGTTCGAGCGTACGCTCGGCCGCGCCCACGGTGTCGTTATCCATGCCGAAGATGAACGACGTGATGGCATAGACATTGCGCTGCGCCAACCGCTGCAGGACGGCGGCATATTCCTCCGGTTTGTTAAAGCCCTTGTTGACGTCCTTCAGATTGGCGGGATCAATCGACTCCATCCCGATAAATACCCACTTCCCCCCCGAAGCGGAAATCAGGTCGACGAGTTCCTGATCGCGCAAGAGGTTGGCGCTGATCTGCGCCACCCAATTCACCTGCGCGCCGGCAGCAATAATGTCGCGCAGCAAGGACTTGGTGCGCTTGAGGTTGATGGCGAAATTGTCGTCGATAAAGAACACAGCGATCTGACCGCGCTCTTTGCGGGCTCGCGCCTTCAGCAGCAGGAGTTCGTTGACGACGCTTTCGTTGGTGCGAAAGCGGATGGAGTCGCCGAAGAATCCGGTCACGGTGCAGAACTCGCAGCCATAAGGACAACCTCGTCCCGACTCGACGGGAACGATGCGGAAGGTTCCCCAGCCCTCGCCGATCTTCTGCAACCAATGTTTAGCCGACTTGGGCACCAGGTTGAACTGGTGGAGATCGATGGTGTCCCAGGGAATCACGGGATACTGCTTGAGTGAGGGCTTGAGTTCCTTGCCGGCGTCGTCGACCGGCGCATAGACATCTTTCAATTCGCCGCGCGCGGCATCTTCCACAATCTGCGGCCAAGTGTTATCGGCCTCGCCTAGAGCCACGGCGTCGGCGTGACGGGGTCCGCCATCGCGGCCCAGGGCCTCGTCCGCCATTTCCGTGACGTGAGGTCCGCCCATCACCACGGGCACGCCGACGGCACGAACGGCATCCGCCATGCGGTAGGCCTTGGCGATCATCCTGGTCATAGCGCCGATGCCGACCAGATCAATCTTCTGTTCTCGCACGTAGAGCGCAATCCCGGCCTCGTCGATTGGCTGAGCGTTGCCGTCGATCAGGACGACTTCATGGCCTGCGGGAGTTAGGGATTTCAGAAGGAACATCCAGAGGTGAGGCATGAAATTGCGCGTGACCCCGTTGTCGGGGTTGTAGAGTAGGATTTTCAATATTTCCCTGATTTCTCTGGCGTCGGTGAGGTGACGCGTGTGTGTGCGGTGGCGTACACGGGCATCTTACAGCCACTTGCTCGCCTGCCGGATAATTTATTTCTTCGCCGGGGGGAAGACTGTCCCAAATTGATCACTAAAGCTAGTACTTTTGGGTGGGCGGGGAACTGGTTGGTTGGCTTAGAATAGAGCAACTGGGTAACGGGAAAGCACGAAACTGCATCTAAAATCGCAAGACACAGGGGAAATCCCGTTCATTATTTGTGGGTTCGGTGTCAGGAAAATCTTTATGAGGACCGAGGCAGTTATGAAAACCGTCAAGGGTTGTCTGAGTTTTGTAATGCTGGTCGTGCTATGCGTGGGCATGGCGAATGCCATGCCGCTGAATTCATCGGCGCGCGCGGTGGTTCCCGCAGATCTGCAGCAGTTGATTTCGGTGGATTACAGGGCGCTGAGGGACTCGCCAACAGCGACCGCCCTGAAACAACAAATAATGGCTTCGCAACAAAACCTGCAGGAGTTCGAGGGCGCGCTGAAGGGCGTCGGTATCAATCCCGACAAAGATATCGACACGCTTTCGCTTCCCTCGTTCCGTACTGCCAAGCAGGGGATCAGGATGATCGGTATCGCCAGCGGACCCTTCAACATGAAGGCCGTGCTCAAGAAGATGGCGTTGCGCAAGATCAAGCCTACGAAGTACCACACGGCGGATCTCTATCCCATGGAGGGTGGCTTCGTGATGACGTTTCTCGACGACAGCACGCTGCTGTTCGGCGAGCCTTCGGCGGTGAAACTGGGTCTGCAAACGCGCGACGGAGAGATTCTTAATCTGGACTCGAACCAGACCATGGCAGACATGATGACGAGCGTGGATTCCGCGCCGTTTTGGAGCATCCTGGACCAACAGGGTTCGCAGAACATGATGCGGTCGGCACTGGGCGATGCGGCCAAGATCGCCGACTACGAGACGGTCAAGAAGCGGGTATTGGGTTCGTACTACACCATGGATTTTTCCAGCGGCGTGAATTTCGATCTGACAGTTGTGACCTCGGACTCGATCACCGCGGGGACGCTATCCATGATGATGAAGGCCGTCATCATGTACAAGAAAAACAGCGCCACGCCGGTTGAAAAGGCGGCCATGGACATGACTACGGCCGATTCCGACGGGACAAAGTTTATGGTGCACTTCAAGGACAACGATGCGCAGTTTCAGGCACTGATGCACTCGCCATTTTTTGCCTCGATTTCGCACTAAGGCAAGCAAACCCACCACCCTTCGGCTTCGCTCAAGGGCAGGCTCCGGCACTGAGGCGCGGAGAACCAAGCCGCGTCTTGGTTGCCTTGTTTTTTTGGCGCGCCTTTCTCTGTGCCTCCGTGGTGGCAATTTTANNGGCCCAGCCTTCTTTCACGATCTGTTTGGCGCGGCCGATCGCCAGAGCGTCGTCGGGCACGTCACTCGTGATGCACGAGGCGGCGCCCACGTAGGCGCCCTTGCCCACGCGCACAGGCGCGACCAGAGTGCTGTCGCTGCCGATGAAAGCTCCGTCCCCGATTACGGTGGGGTGTTTTTCAAAGCCGTCGTAGTTGCAAGTGATGGTTCCGGCGCCGATGTTGACGCCGGCGCCGATTTCGGCATTGCCCAGATAAGTAAGGTGGTTGGCTTTGGATCCCTTGCCCATCCGTATTTTTTTCGTCTCGACAAAGTTGCCGATGTGCGCACCTTCGCCAATGTCGCTGGCTGGGCGCAAGTGAGAGAACGGACCCAGCGTCGCGCCTCGCCGGACGATGGATTGTTCGAGCACGCAGCCCGGCTGCACAATGACATCGCCAGCGATCTCGGTGTCGCGAATCACGTTGAAGGATTGAATGCGGCAGGCTGCGCCGATGCGTGATTTGCCCAGAATCTGGACGAAAGGTTCGATCACAGTGTCGGGGGCGATCTCGACATCGTCATCGATCACACAGGTGGCGGGATAGAAGATGGTGACGCCCTGAGCCATGAGTGCCTGGCACTTGCGCATGCGGATCTGATAGTCGATAAAAGAAAGTTCGGCGCGCGTATTGGCGCCGAGAGCTTCGCTGGGGTCTTCCGTCTTCCAAACCACGACGCGCTGCCTGGCCTGGCGCAGGATCCCAGCCATATCGGTGAGGTAGTACTCGCCGTGGGGGTTGGCGGTGGAGAGTTTCGCGATCTGCGAGAACAACTGCGGCGCGGCGAAGACGTAGAAGCCGGCGTTGATTTCGTGAATTTTCTTCTGGGCGGGGCTGGCGGACTTCTCTTCGACGATGGTCTGGACTTCGGCGCTGTAGGAACCTTTGCGGGCTTTCATTCGAACTATGCGGCCGTAGCCGGTGGGATGGTCGAGGTCGGCGCTGAGTAAAGTCATGGCGGCCTGCTCATCGAGATGGAAGTTGAGCAGGGAAGCGATGGTCTGGGGCGTGATCTGCGGGGCGTCGCCGGAGAGAACGATGACATGGTCGTAGGCGGAGAGCGCCGGTTGCGCGACCATCAGAGCGTGGCCAGTGCCGCGCTGCTCAGCCTGCAGGACGAAATTGACGCCGGTGTGGGCGACGGCGGCCCGGAC
>PLKR01000238.1:13585-13951 GCA_003140655.1 Acidobacteriaceae bacterium
CGGGGAGCGGAGGCTGTGGGAATTTCCGAAGACGGTGCGTTCCTGGATTTCTTCATTCGCCCCACTATACCTTGAGCCAGAAGAGTACAAAAGAGGGAGGCCGCATGATCGAGTGGCTATTTCCTACGCCACCGGCTCAAAATCTTCGGGCACAACCGCCACGACTCGTAGTAGACCGTCAACCTAAGGAGAAAGAAGAAATGCCGAAAGTGAAGCGGATTATCGATCCGACTTCGGCTGAGGCGTGATGTTGCCAGCCGCGCCCTTTCAAAACACAGATTGCGTTTTCCCGTGGCCTGTTAGAGACCGAGGCCGCCATCTACCGCCAGAATCTGTCCGGTAATGAACTGGGGTGCGGTGGCGAAG
>PLKR01000335.1:0-4350 GCA_003140655.1 Acidobacteriaceae bacterium
TCCGTCCGTTCCGGTTTCAAGCTCCAAAGAGTGAATTGCGCGGAAATGCCGGAGGCTCTGCTCGAATCCGAAGTGTTTGGGAACGAACGTGCTTCCTCTGCCGATGCTCGCCGGACCAGTTTGGGGAAGTTCGCTGCCGACGAAAAAGGCACGATCTTCCTGGACGAAATCGCCGCGCTGCCTGCCGGACTGCAATCCCAACTGTTGAAGGTGTTGCAAAACGACGAGTTCCGCAGCCCTGCGAGTGTTGAGGCAAGCGTTGCCGCCGATGTGAGGATACTTGCCGCCAGCAGCGTCAACCTCGAGCGGGCTTTGGCTGAGAAGCGCATCCGGGAAGATTTGTATTATCGCCTGAGCGCTTTCACTGTGCATGTGCCTCCGTTGCGCCAGCGCAAAGACGAGATCGCAATCCTGCTGAATTACTTTATGCACAAGCTGGCAAAGCACTTCAGCCTTCCTCCCCGCGCATTCTCGCCCACCGTGCTGAATGTTTGCCAGCAATATTCCTGGCCGGGAAACTTGAAGGAACTGGAATCATTCGTGAAACGCTGCCTGGTTGCGGGCGACCAGAAGTTGAGCCTCGGTGAAATAAGTTTAGACCCGGGAGCCAGTANNGGAGCAGAACAAAATGCCATCGGGGCGGCACTGCGAAAAACCGGCTGGAACCGCAAGGCGGCCGCGCGATTGCTAAGGGTCAGTTATCGCACGCTGTTGTACAAGATCGATCAATATCAAATGCGCGCGCCGGAACCTTTTCTTTCCCCGCTATCGGTTTGTGGCAACGATGTCAAGGACAATGGAAAGGCAAGTTGAACCGGGCCACGCGGATATACGTCTGGAAGCAATCGCCAAGGAGCAGTTATGAAAATTAATACTTGCACGTGGAAAACTAGGGCACTGACCGCGCTTGCAGTCTGCGCTTTTCTCTCCTGTACGCTCCGCGCCCAAACGGTCGGAGACGCAAACCACACCAACCCATCTGCAAGAACGGGTTCTGGAGCGGACGTCTCTGCCGCGAAGCCGCACGAGGACAGTTTCGTGATCGGCGATGACGACGTGCTGGCGATCAATGTCTGGAAGGAACCAGATATCTCGCGCTCGATTCCGGTCCGATCCGATGGAAAAATCTCGCTCCCGCTGGTCGGGGAAGTACAGGCCGCTGGGCTCACTCCCTTGACCCTGGAAAAAGACATCGCCAGCAAGCTGAAGAATTACATCTCGGAGCCGGAAGTTACCGTAATGGTTCAGCAGGTTAACAGCCAGAAATTCAACATTCTGGGACAAGTAGCACGGCCCGGATCGTACGTGATCGCCAATTCGCCCACGGTGATCGACGCGATCGCGCTGGCCGGTGGTTTCCGCGACTTCGCAAAGCAGAAATCCATCTATGTTCTCCGGCAAGGCGTGAGTAAGGATTCCCGCATCCCGTTTAATTACAAGGATGTCAGCCAAGGCAAGAATATGACGCAGAACATTAAACTTGAGCCCGGTGACACGGTCGTTGTTCCGTAAGTGTGTTCCGTANNACCATGAGAATCTTCGATTCAATCTGTTTGGGATTGGCCTTGCTGGCCAGCCTGCCGGCATGGTCGCAGGATGGGCAACGCACCACCCCAGCCCCGGCCGCGACCGACCCGATCGTGAGCGCCCCCACGAGCAACGACAATGGGCCAGACCGGATGCTGACTCCTCCTCCCGTCAGTGGAGAAGCGTATCCACTTTGGTTTACTTCCGAGGAGCGAGCCAACTATCTGCGCGGCGGCGTTACCTTCAATACAGCCTACTCCGACAACGTGCTGGGAGCGACCAGTGCCAGCCCCGTAAGCGACATGAGCTATTCGGTGTGGCCTACGATCTCGCTCGATGAAACGACATCGCGACTGCACGCGGCCTTAACTTACGCTCCGGGGTTCACGTTCTATCAGCGCACCACTGCATACAACGAAGCGGATCAGAATTTGTCGTTGGACTTAGGGTACCGGCTCAGTCCGCACGTCACGGTCAGCCTGCGCGATTCTTTCCAAAAGTCGTCAAACGTATTCAACCAGCCGGATCAAGGTTTAGCAGGCGCGGTTTCCGGTTCCGCGCAAGAGGCTAACGATTCCGTGGTTGCGCCGCTGGCTGACCGGCTCAACAATAACGGCAACGCGGGAATCACCTACCAATTCAGCGCGAACGCCATGATCGGGGCGAGCGGAACCTTTACCAATCTGCACTACCCAGATCCTGCCGAAGTGCCGGGGCTCTACGATGCGGCTTCGCGAGGGGCATCGGCCTTCTATAGTTACAGGCTCGCCAAGCAGCACTACATCGGTGTCACCTATCAATACCAGGAACTGCTCTCCTACCCTGCGCTAGCGACCAACCAGACGCAGACGGATGGCATTTTGGTTTTCTACACTTACTATCCGTCGCCCAGGTTCTCGTTTTCGCTGTTTGGCGGTCCGCAATACTACAGCGCGGGTCCGCAGTACACCAGTGCGAGCATGTCGATCGTAGCGGCTGCCCAATCCTGGTCCCCGGCAGGCGGCGCCAGCTTGAACTGGCAGGTGCAGCACAGCAGCGTGGCGGTCAGCTATCTGCACAGTGTCAGCGGCAGTGGAGGGCTGATTGGGGCGGTCGAGCTCGACAGCGCGAATGTGTCCGTGCGCCAGCGGATCACACGCAACCTCAGCGCCTTGTTGGCCGGAGCTTACGCGAACAATGGCGTTCTCGCGGTCTCAGCTTTGGGTGGACATTCCGTTTCCGGAAGCGCTTCCTTGCAGCGGCAGGTCGGCGAGCATGTAAATCTACAGGCTGGGTACACGCGGCTGCACCAGAGCTACAGTTTCATCGCGGCGAATCCGGATACGAATCGGGAGTGGGTCTCCATCACTTATCAGTTTGCCAGACCGTTAGGAAGATAAATCATCATGGCTGAAGGTCTCGAAGAACAAAATCCCGTCGGATTCGATCTCCCGCATTACTTGGGGATGGTCAAGCGCCGTCACATGCAGTTTCTGATCCCGCTGCTTCTGGGATGGCTTATCGTCTGGGGTGCGAGCTGGGTTCTGCCCTCACGCTATCGCTCCGGCACGCTGATTCTGGTGGAGCAGCCCACCATGCCGAAGGATTATGTCACACCCAACGTGAACGACGACCTGCAAGACCGCTTGCGGAGCATCACGCAGCAGATTCTCAGCCGTACCCGTTTGTTGCACATTATCGATCAGCTGAATCTGTACGCAGATTCGAACGGCCGCCTTACGCCCGACGACAAGGTAGAGCGGATGCGCAAAGATATCGGCGAAATAGAACTGGTGCGCGATGGGGAGGGCCGGGTCAGTTCGTTTTACGTTTCCTACTCGTCGCACGATCCTCACTTAGCCCAGCAGGTGACCAGCGAGCTCACCAACCTGTTCATCAGCGAGAACCTGGAAGTGCGGCAGCATCAATCGGAAGACACCACAAAGTTTCTCGAGGGCCAGATGGAGACGGCCCGAAAGACCTTGTCCGATCAGGAAGAGAAGATCCGGGAGTTCAAGGGACAGCACGTAGGGGAGCTGCCGGCACAGGTGGGGAGCAACTTGCAGATTCTGGCCGGCATGCAGTCTCAGTTGCAAACCGAAGAAGATGCGCTGAATGCGGCCAATCAGCAACGCGTCTATCTGGAAACGCTGGTGAACCAGTACCGCTCACTGCAAGGTACTCCGAAGACGGAGAGTGGAGCGCCGCCGGAACTGCCCGCGATTGACACGGAGTTGGACAAGCTGAGGGCGCAACTGGCCGATCTCAGCTCGCATTACACCGACCGCCACCCCGATGTTCGCAAGNNCGCAAGGCCAAAGCCTCCGACCCCAACGCGGCGACCGCGACCCCGGACGCGGCTGAACTGAGGGATGCGTCGTCCCCCATGGTGCAGCTACAGGGGCAGCTCCAGGCCAACCGGGTCGAGATTGGCAACCGCGAGCGCAGCATCGTGGAGCTGAAAACCAAGGTTACGGACTATCAGGCCCGGCTGAATCAGGAGCCGGTGCGCGAGCAGCAACTTTCCGATCTGACCCGTGGCTATGAGCAGTCCAAGGCGAATTACGACGAGCTGTTGAAAAAGAAGAATGAGTCGGCCATGGCTACCAGCATGGAACTCTTGCAGCAGGGCGAGCGCTTTCGCATTATTGATCCTCCCAGCCTGCCTCTGAAACCGGACTTCCCCAATCGCCTGAAGTTCTGTGTGATTGGGCTGGGCATCGGATTAGCGTTGGGTACCGTCGTGGCCGGAGCCTTCGAAATGTTGGATGACCGGATTTACGATGAGAAGGAACTGCAGAAGCTTCTGCCGGTGCCAGTGATCTCGGAGATCCCAACTCTCGC
>PLKR01000335.1:4366-7872 GCA_003140655.1 Acidobacteriaceae bacterium
ATGTATAAAGCTTTTTACAGTTTAGAGCGCAACCCGTTTGAGATTACTCCGGACCCTTCGTTCCTGTTTCCGACCCGGAGACACAACGAAGCTCTGGCGGCTCTTTACTACGGTGTGCGTCGGCACAAGGGGTTCGTCGTTCTCACTGGAGAGGTGGGAACGGGCAAGACTCTCCTGCTGCGGTGCCTGTTGCAATCACTGAAGCAGAGCGATGACGTCAAGTACGCATACGTATTTAACGGACGCTTATCGCCGGTTGAGTTCCTGCAGTATATCGCCGGCGATTTGGGACTGCCGGGCGCAGGTAAGAACAAGAGTGAACTCCTGCTGCAGTTGGCCGGGTACGTGGTGTCACGCGGCGAGAAAAAACTNNGCCGACGAAAAGTTGTTGCAGATCCTTCTGGTGGGACAGCCCGAACTGGACGCGAAGCTGGATTCCGTCGAGTTGCGGCAACTGAAACAGAGAATTGCTCTGCGCTCCCACCTGGCGTCGCTGGATCTGAACGAAACCAAGGGCTACATCAAGCGCCGGCTCGAACTGGCAGGGAGTCCTGATGCTTCCAAGCTGTTTCCCCAGGAGACCGTTGCGGCGGTTCACCGTCACTCCCGGGGAACTCCCCGTCTGATCAATACCATCTGCGAGAACGCTTTGATTGCGGCCTATGCGAGACAGGCAGTCAGCGTGACTCCAGACATCATTGAGGCGATAGCTATCGACTTCCGCCTGGGAGTTCAGACCAGGCCGGTGCAGAGAAAAAAAACGTCCGACGAACTCGATTTGCGGAAAGCCGCCAAGACCATGCTCGAACTATATGCCCATCTTCGGGGCGAGCAAGCATGGGAAGAAGAACTGGCAGTCCGGATGCCGGTCCGAGTGAATGAACCCTGAGCCAAGAAAACCATGAGCCAAATATTTGACGCATTACAAAGATCGGAAGCGGAACACGCCGGGACAGAAGCGTCCCGAACGGAACCCACATTCCCGGTAGCAACTGAACTGCTCGAGGCCGCAGAGCGCAAGAGGCGCGGTTCAAGTGTGGCTAGTGTCGTTGGCCCGGAACACGCGAATTCCCTGGAGCAGTTTCCGTCGCTGCCGTTTTCGATACTGCCGGAAAGCCGCTTAGTATCCGTTGCGGAAGAGGAGAGTCTTGGGGCGGAGAAGTTCCGCTTCCTGGGGGTTCGTTTGCGGCAACTTCGGCAAAGCCGGCCGCTGAAAAAAGTCTTGATTACCAGCACGATTCCGCAAGAAGGCAAGAGTACGGTCGCGGCCAATCTGGCTTGCACTCTGGGTAGAAGGAAGCAGCATAAAACGTTGCTGCTGGAGGGCGATCTCCGGAGACCGACAGTCGCTCAGAAATTTGGGTTGGGCAAAGTTCCGGGTTTGAGCGAATGGCTCCGTGGCGAAAGCGAAACCATGCACGTTTACCGGCTCGAGACTCTCGGGTTGTGGGTCATGCCGGCGGGGAGTGCGCCGGAAAATCCGCTGGAGTTGCTGCAATCGGGAAAGCTTTCATCACTGATGAACCAGTTCGCCGAGTGGTTCGACTGGATCATCATCGATTCTCCTCCATTGTTGCCGCTGGCCGACACCAGCATCTGGGCCCGGCTGGCGGACGGGACTTTATTGGTGACGCGAAAAGGCATCACGGAGAAGGAGCAACTGCGGCGCGGGCTGCAAGTGCTGGAGCGCTCGAAGTTCCTAGGAGCGCTGGTAAACGGGTCCAGCGACGCGGCTCACACAGACTACTATCAACGATACGGTCCGGCGGCATCATCCCCTCAGTCTCTCCGTTCGGCAAGCAAGCGATCATAAGCCAGGCGCTGAGGGCTGCTCCGATCAGCTCTCAGTTTGCCGCGATCCAATCAGTGAGCATTTCCTTCCACATCTTTACGGAAGAGCGCGATCGAATGCCGGCGACGCCTGGCAATCCAGCATTGTGTCCTGATCCCGTGTGTCCCGATCTCACGATGGCCGACCGGGCTGGGAGGTCTTTACCAAGGTGAAGCCGACGGTCCTGATCGTCGCGACGTCCAGTTGGTCGCCGACTGCCCGACTGGCGATGGCTCTAGCCCATGCCGGCTGCACCGTGGACGCTCTCTGCCGCGCTCGCCATCCTCTGGGCACGATTAGAGCGGTGCGCAAAACCTATGTCTACCACGGGCTAACGCCTTTAATGTCTTTCTCGCATGCCATTGCCGAGATGAAACCGGATTTGATCGTGTCCGGTGACGACCTTGCGACCCTCCATTTGCACCGTCTCTACGAGCGCGAAGGTGGCCACGGAGAAGTCGCGAAGCTGATCGAGCGTTCACTCGGCGCGCCGGAAAGTTTCCCGGTCGTCCATGCGAGAACTGCATTTATCGAACTGGCTCAGCAGGAATGCATTCGAGCACCCAAGACCGAGGTGATCGCCAACGCCGACGCCCTCAAGGAATGGGTGGGCCGAATGGGATTCCCAACCGTCCTTAAGGCGAACGGTAGCTCTGGGGGAGATGGTGTGAGAGTTGTCCACACGTTCGAAGAAGCTCGACGGGCCTTGAGCGCGCTGCAGGCTCCTCCACTGCTTTCGCGGGCCGTTAAGCGGGCATTGGTGGACCGCGACCAGACGTTGATTTGGCCTTCGCTGCTTCGTTGCCGATCCGTCGTGAATGCCCAGGAATTTGTGGCTGGCCGCGAAGCCACCAGCGCCGTCGCGTGCTGGAAGGGAGCCGTTCTGGCCAGCCTACATTTCGAAGTGGTCAACAAACGCGATTCCGCCGGGCCCTCCTGTGTCTTGCGTTTGATTGAGAACCCTGAAATGTCAGCGGCTGCCGAAAAAATGGTTCGCCGGTTGAAGCTTTCGGGTCTGCACGGGTTTGATTTCATGCTGGAATCCCACACGGGAAACGCGCACCTGATCGAGATCAATCCTCGTGCGACACAGGTGGGCCATTTGACGCTCGGCCCTGGACGCGATCTTCCCGCAGCTTTGTATGCGGCCCTGTCCGGAGAGGGACTCCGACCGGCTCCCAAGGTCACAGAGAACGACATGATTGCGCTCTTCCCGCAAGAGTGGATGAGGGATCCAGAAAGCGCATTTCTGCAGTCGGCTTACCACGACGTTCCTTGGGAAGAACCCGAGTTGCTTCGCGCCTGCGCCCGCATCCGCCGGAAGCCGAGCGCCGGGCATGCCCAACAAAACCCGGTCCAGACTCTTTCCGCAATTCGCCTTCCACGCTTATGACAACTCCACTGAAAGGTCAGGCCGCACGCGCTGGATTGCCCAGCCGGACGTCAGAGTTTTTCTCCGAGCGATTTCTTCAGCATCGCCCCGTCCCTGGTCGTGTGCGCAGTACAGGGACAAAACCACTTCGAGTCATGAAATTTGGCGGGACTTCGGTGGGTAACGCGGGCTGCATTGAGCAGGTCATGGATATTATCCGAACCGCCTCACGGGAGAGTGACGTGGTGGTGGTGCTCTCGGCCATGAGCGGTGTAACCAACAAGTTGGTCGCAGCCGCCAGCC
>PLKR01000335.1:7918-12788 GCA_003140655.1 Acidobacteriaceae bacterium
TGCCAGGGCACGATGCTGCTGCGCGAATTGACGTCGCGGACGCGGGACTCGATCTCGAGTCTTGGCGAACGTCTTTCCGTTCTTCTTGTCGCGGCGGCGCTCGCCGAGCGCGGCTTGGCCAGCGCGGCGATCGAGGCCACGGAACTCGTGGTCACGGACGGGTGCCACGGAGGCGCTGACCCATACATGGATCTAACGCGGGAGCGCTGCGAAGGCCGCCTTCGTCCGCTTTTGCAGCAAGGCATCGTTCCGGTGGTGACCGGTTTTATCGGCGCCACGGCAGACGGCATTCTCACCACGCTCGGCCGCGGGGGCTCCGATTATTCCGCAACGATTCTGGGCGCGGTTCTTGAGGCGGACGAAGTCATCATCTGGACCGACGTGGAGGGATTGCAGACAGCCGACCCACGACTGGTGCCGGATGCGCGCACTATCCCGCACATCTCGTATCGCGAGGCGGCCGAACTGGCGTACTTCGGCGCCAAAGTACTGCATCCGAAGACGCTCCGGGCGGTCATGCAGTGCGGCATTCCCCTCTGGATCCGCAACACGTTCGCGCCGGAACGGCTGGGAACGAAGATCACGCCAGCGGGTCCGCCGAGCGTTGGAGGAATGAGGGCGCTCGCTGCGATCAGCGAAGTTGTCATGATCAGGATCGGTGGCCCGGGTTTGTCGGGTGTGCAGGACGTTTTGGGCCGCACCTTCCGGACAACAGCGGCCGTTCGCGCCGATGTGCTGCTGATGTCGCAAGCCTCTTCGCAAAACGATCTGTGCCTGGTCATTTCATCCGCAGTCGCCAAATCCGCGCTAGAGGCTCTACGACATGAGTTTGCTCATGATCTGGTGCATGAATCCACAGAGCACATTACTCTCGATGCGGCCATTGCGATGGTTACAGTAGTCGGCCAGAACATGAGTTCAACCCCTGGAATTGTCGGCCGTACTTTTGGTGCGCTGGGCCGGGACCACGTGAGCATCCTCGCGATCGCACAAAGCGCATCGGAGTGCACGATCTCCTTCGTGGTAGCGAAGAAAGACATGCCGACGGCGCTCAGCGGCATCCATCGCGAGTTCCAGCTGGAGAGCGCCTGGGATCCTACTCTTGCCGAGGATGCACTCGTCGGGGATGAGAACGATGAAAACTCCATCGGGACGGTCAACCGGTTACGACCAACGACCGTCCCAGCCAGGCAGTAGAGCTCAACCACACGGATTCTCCAAAATCAACAATATGTACAAGCTAATCGATAACCCTTCCGTTCCCTCTTTAGACAACAGTCAAACCCAACCGCGAAAACGACCGGTGAAGTCAAGCGGGGTTCGGTTAGCGGGCCGAACGTCCAGCGTCCTGGGGGAAGAGGTCTTTCATCGCATGATCGCGCTTGAGAGAAAGCGGACAGAACGCTCGGGTAAGTCGTTTTTGCTGATGCTGCTGGACGCGGACCAGCGCGCGCTCTCCGATGGAAACGAACGAGTGCTGGGAAAAATCCTGTCTGCCCTCTCGTCGCTGACGCGGGAAACCGATATGACGGGTTGGTACCAGGAGCGATCGGTCGTGGGCGTCATCTTTACCGACATCACCGCCGCCGATCGGGAATCGATTGTGGGCACCATGATGAGCCGGATCAGCGAGACTCTGCGCCAGAATGTGGGCCTGGAGACCTTCAGCCAGATCGGCATTTCGCTGCACCTTTTTCCCGAGGACTGGGAACAGCAGATTACCCGCGGCAATCCCACCCTATATCCCGACTTCTTAAATCGCAACCAGGCCCAGAAATTCAGCCGCACCGTTAAGCGGTTGATCGACATCGTTGGCAGCGCAACTGCACTGTTGCTTTTGTCTCCGCTTTTTCTGGTGGTCGCTTTACTGGTGAAGCTAGGCTCCGCGGGACCGATTCTTTTCCGGCAGGAACGCCTTGGTGAATTCGGCGAGACTTTCACTTTTCTTAAATTCCGGTCGATGTATGCCAACAATGACCGCAAGATCCATCAGGAGTTCATGAAGCGTGTCATCAAAGGCGATCACGATGGCCGCACGGAAGGGGAAAGCAAGTCGGTGTACAAGATGACGAACGATCCGCGCATCACGAAGATTGGACGGATCCTGCGCCGGACGAGCCTGGACGAGCTGCCGCAATTTATCAATGTCCTAAGAGGGGAAATGTCGCTGGTGGGCCCGAGGCCGCCAATCCCGTACGAGTGCCAGGAATATGAACCCTGGCATCGCCGCCGCGTGCTGGAGGTCAAGCCAGGAATTACCGGCCTCTGGCAAATCGGGGGGCGCAGCCGGGTGCGCTTTGACGATATGGTGCGTCTCGACCTGCAATACATACGCAGCTGGTCCTTATGGTTGGATATACAGATTTTGTGGCAAACGCCTAGAGCTCTATTCAGCGATGANNGCATACAAGAACCGACACTCATTCACAGGCCGCTGCCCAAATACGGGACACGGAAGAAGATCTGGATCGATATCGACAATTCTCCCCATGTCCCATTTTTTCTGCCAATCATCGAGGAGTTGGACGACCAAGGCTTTGAACTGATTCTGACCGCGCGCAACATGCAGCAGGTGTGCGAGCTTTTGAAATTTTTCCAGTTGCCCTGCAAGGTTGTTGGTGGACACTGCAAGAACAAGCTTCTGAAGGTGTTGTACAACTGCGGGAGGGCGCTTCAGCTGGCACCAACGGCGGCTTTGCGTCCGGATCTTGCAATTTCGCACGGTTCCCGGGCGCAACTGCTCATCTGCAAGGCACTGGGGATACCTACGATGATGTTGCATGACTATGAACACTCCACCAAGACCGGGTTTCTCGAGGCAGACTGGATTTTGATGCCAGATCTGATTCCAGACGGAGCGATGAGCAAAAAAACGAACAGAGTGATGAAATACCCTGGCCTCAAGGAGGACGTTTACATTCCGCGGTTTCAGCCGGACCCGTCGATTCTGACCCGGTTGGGGATTTCCAAGGACAATCTCCTGGTAACGCTGCGTCCTCCCGCTACTGACGCGCACTACCACAATCCTGAGAGCGACATATTGTTTGCCGAAACGCTGCGACTACTTTCGTCCCACCCAAAGGTACGAGCGGTGGTTTTACCTCGATACGCGAGGCAGGGCCAACAGCTGCGAACAGATTGGAGCGATCTGATCTCTTCCGGTCGCATGGCGGTGCCCGCCGCTCCTCTTGATGGTTTGAATCTGATTTGGTTTTCCGATCTGGTGATCAGCGGCGGAGGCACGATGAATCGCGAAGCGGCGGCGCTGGGCGTGCCGGTTTACAGCATCTTTCGTGGGAAACTTGGAGCTGTGGACCGCTATTTGGCGGAAAATGGCCGGCTGGTCATGATTGAGAATGCACGCGATGTCCATAGCAAGATCAAATTAGTCCGATGGAACCGCCCGGCCAAGCCGGAAGATCGCAATTGCCCGGCTCTCCAGTGCATCGTTGGTCACATACTCTCGGTGCTGGAATCTAGAGATCGAGGGCGCAGCCGCGTGCAATTACAAGTGCCGAAAAAGACAGACCCAAGAATCGGCCGAGCCTATTCTGGCAGTTACTCCGAGTAGAAACGACTTAGTCATGACGTCTTGCCTACCCTGCCTGGACCTCCCAGAAGTCACACCATCGACTTGTGAAGCGAAAGTGGCTCATTGCATCGAACCACTCAAAGATCCTCGCTGGGACAGGTTCTTGGGAAGACATCCCCGCGCCTCGGTATTTCATTCCTCTCCATGGCTACAGGCGCTGTCGAGGACTTACGGATACGAGCCCATTGCCTACACAACATCTCCCGCTGGACAGGACCTGGAGAACGCCATTGTATTTTGCCGGGTGGAGAGCTGGTTGACCGGCCGGCGGCTGATTTCGTTGCCCTTCTCGGATCACTGCGAGCCTCTTGTGGACACGACAGAGGATCGTGATGTTCTTTCTGCTGCGTTAGAGCGTGAGTTCGAGCGTGGAAGATGGAGGTATTTTGAAATTCGTCCGCTCCAGCCTTTCGAGTTGGTCACTCCTCTCTGTCACACGGCGATGACCTATGCCTTTCATCAACTGGATCTTGGATCGAACATCAATGCGATCTTTAGCAATTTCCATAAGAGTTCAACCCAAAGAAAGATTCGGCGAGCAGAGCGGGAAGGCCTTACGTATCGTGAAGGGTCCACGAAACAACTTCTGGACGACTTTTACTTTCTTTTCACTCTAACCCGGAAACGGCACGGGCTAGCGCCACAGTCCAAGAACTGGTTTGCGAATCTAATGGACTGCTTCGGNNAACCTTGGCTGCATGCACTTGCTCTTCTGGAACGCCATCCAGGAAGCCAAGTCCTCTGGGATGCGTTTCTTGGATTTTGGGCGCACCGACGCAGATCAACAAGGTCTCATTGCTTTCAAGAACCGGTGGGGCGCCACCCAGTCCGTCCTGACATATTCGAGATACGGTACTGCGGAAAAATCGACCCACATCTTTGATTTGTACAGCTCGAAGTGGAAGTCTAGAGCTGCGAAGTATGCGCTGAAGCATGTTTCGCCATTGTTCCTCCCGATGATCGGCCAGATCTTGTACAAACATATCGCATAGGACTGCTTTCCTCGCTCGGTCGACTCTCTTTTATGAATCAACTTTCCAGGAATACTCGAGAAATGATAGACGAAAGCTTGCCAGTTCAGCAGACTGACGAAGCGAAGGCAACTGTGACGCGGTTCGTGGCCCTTGCCACTCGTGGCCTGGTGCCGATGTTTGACGAGCAAAAACAACTGTTTTGCTACAGCCTTAAGAAGACTGAAGGCGGTATGGTGGCTGAGGGACTTTCGCCGCGCTATACGATGATGACCCTGATGGGCCTGCACCGTCTGGAAGAGGCGGG
>PLKR01000335.1:12800-13848 GCA_003140655.1 Acidobacteriaceae bacterium
CTGAACTCGAAGGCCGTATTGAACTGGACACTGCCTTGATTCGCTACCCCAGTGCGAAACGGGGTGTCACCATGGAAATCGCATGGTTTCTCACCGGCCTGTCGAACTGGGCTCTGGCCTGCCCGGAAAAACAGTCCCGGTTGAGGGACTTGGCATTCCAGACTTTTGCAATGCTCAAGAAGAATCGCGGAGAGCAAGGGTTCTTTGGCCATCTGACTCGCGGCGGAAGTGTTACAGGCATGACTCGAGGCCGAATCGGCAGCTTTGCCGATCAGGTATATCCCATCTACGCGCTGACCAGATTCTCCCAGGCTTATCAGGAGGAAAACGCCCTGCAAGCAGCGCTACAGTGTGGTCGTGGCCTGTGCGAGGCTCAGGGGCCATCGGGGCAGTGGTGGTGGCACTACGATTCTTTGACTGGTCGAGTGCTGGAGGGATATCCGGTGTTTTCCGTTCATCAGCATGCCATGGGGCCGATGACGTTGTTCGCCTTAGGAGAAGCCACGGACTGCGACTTCACCCCGTGGATCTATCGGGGATTGAAATGGATTAATGCAGAGAACGAGCTCGGTTTCGATATGGAAGATGATGCGGCCCAGGTAATCTGGCGGTGCCAGTACAGGCACACGTCCCAGATCAAGACATATTTGAAGGCCGCGTTCAATCTGGGGGGGTCGGCCACGCCATACGAGACGAAGAAAGATCTCAAAGTGCTGTTCGAGTGTCGTCCCTATGAGTTGGGGTGGCTCCTCTACGCATTCGCCGCTCGGTCAGGAAGGGATGCGTCAAGCCATTCTGTCGCTTGCGGCGTCGGAACCGGTGCAATCGCAGGAGTCCAGAAGCGGAAATAAGTTGCATGGAGTGCAAGGACAAACCTCCTAGACCTTGTCCCAGTTTGAAGCCAATCGATGACCTCCTCGTGCCAAAGATGAGTGCAAGTCTTTCCAATCCGTTGACCGTGTCTTCCATACCACAATCGGACCGTCCAACCGTGTCCGCGGTCATCGTGGTTTGGAATGCCAAGAAATATGTGATCGAGTGTCTCGAA
>PLKR01000366.1:0-3874 GCA_003140655.1 Acidobacteriaceae bacterium
GATGACCCGCGCAAATTGGTCGGAACCAAATGCTGCGCCAAAAGCAAAGCCCAACAGAAGCTGGCATTGTAATCATTCCCCATCGAAGCGGGCAATGCCAGTTCCCGTTGGGCTAGTCCCAGATTACGGAAGCCCAGGTTACGGAAGTGTCCCGGCCATGAAGATGGTTCCATCGCTAGCGGTCGAGCCTCGCGGGCGCACCAGGAATACCGCGTCCTGCCCGCTCTTCAGGCTAGCTTCCACCTTGGCGAAATCTTCTTCGCTGTTGACCGGCTGCTTGTTGACTTCCAGAATCACGTCGCCGCGGCCCAGATTGATGTCCTCGGCAAACGACCCCGCCTTCACGTCCTGCACGATCACGCCTTTGCCTGCCGGCATGTCCAGCCGCTCGGCCATTTCCGGCGTCAGCTTGCGAACCGTGACACCGAGTTTGCTCTGCTTGGGCATGCTCGCGTCGTTGCCACTGTCATCTTCGTTCAATCGTGCCGCGAACAACTTGGCGCGGTCGGCAATGGTTACAGTCGTCTCCTGCGCCTTGCCGTTGCGCAGGAAGCTGAGCGCTACCTTGGCTCCCGGTTTGCGCGAGGCAATCTCCGCCACCAACTCCTGCCCTTTTGTCACTTTATGGCCGTCGACAGTGGTGATGGTGTCGCCCACCTTCAGCCCCGCCTGGTCGGCCGGACTGCCTGCTACCACGCTCGACACGGTCACTCCAGTCCCAGCGCCATAGACGCGCGCAATCGCCGGATTCTCCACCGAGTCAAACATGATGCCGATCGAGCCGCGCGCCACCCGGTGCTCGGGACCAATCAACTGGTTGTAGACCTGCACGACGGTGTTCGAAGGAAGCGAGAAGCCCACCCCTGCATAGGCATTGGTCTCGCTCAAAATCGCCGTGTTGATGCCGATCACTTCGCCGTTCATGTTGACCAGCGGCCCCCCCGAATTCCCCGGGTTAATCGCGGCGTCGGTCTGAATGAATGTCTGGAACTGCCGGCCGGGCACAATATCCCGGCCCTTGGCAGAAACAATACCGGCGGTCACCGTACCCACCTGCCCAAACGGACTGCCGATAGCCAGCACCCAATCGCCCACCTCCATGCCGTCGGAGTTGCCCAACTTCGCCGCAGGCACGCCCCGGTCCAGTTCGATCTTGATGACCGCCAGATCGGTCTCCGGGTCTTCCCCGATTACCTTGGCGTCATGCTGCACGCCCGGCGGATCGTCTTGCAGTCGCACCCGGATGCGGTCCGCTTTCTCCACCACGTGCCGGTTGGTGACGATAAAACCCTTCCCATCCACGATCACGCCCGAACCCAGCGAACGCTCGCGAATCGCGCCGTCGCCACCTGAACCGCCCTGGCCGCCAAAGAAGTGGTTGAAAAAGTCATCCATGTCATTGCCGCCACCGTTGTCCTGGTCATCGGGAGTCTGCGCGCCACGGCGCCGGCGCTGAGNNCTTGATGGTCGATTCCGTGTTGATGTTGACCACGCTCGGCCCTAACTGCTTGGCGATCTGCGAAAACGCATTGGAAAGTTGCTGCGGCGCAGGCACCGATAGCGGAGTCGCATCCGAACCCTTCTGCCCTTCTTTGCCCTTCACTCCGTAAGAAACTATGGTGCCGATCAAAATGCCCACCACCAGCGTAGCCACAATGCTGAACGAATAAACCCATCGACGGGTCTTGAAACGCACCCAAATTGCCTGCGAATCCATATGCCTGCTTCCCTCCAAAGAAAACTGAATGAACTCTTAATTATACCCGTTTGCCAAGCCAACGGCCCCCACGCCGAAGCTCCCTCCGGGTATGAGATCACAGTATGTGACCACAATGTGTTAGACGCACGAACCTGGCATTTCGTTTTAGCGAAAAGAGGAAATAACTACCGGCAAAGCGTTGATAATACAAACCAATTAGCTGGACCGCGGGCTCAAGGGAGTCCGCAATCTACTCACCTTACTTCCCCTCATACACCGTCTTTCCACCCACCACAGTCCGCAGCACTTTAGTCGCCAGCACTTTTTCCGGAGACGCCGCCGTCACATCTCGGTCCAGCACCACAAAATCCGCCAGCATCCCCGGCACCAGCTTGCCCTTTTCTTTCTCCTCAAATTCGGCAAAGGCTGAGCCCGTTGTGTAAGCCGCAATGGCCTGATCCATGGTCAGCTTCTGCTTGGGAAAAAATTCCTGCTTGCCGTTCTCGCTCTTGCGCGTAATCGCGGCATACAGCCCGCGAAACGGCGTCACCGGCTCCACCGGATAATCCGTCCCAAAGGCCAGCGTAACTCCCTGATTCAAAAACCCCGCCCACGCGTAGGCGGTAGCGGCCCGCTTCGGCCCCAGTCGGTCCTGCGCCCAGCGCATGTCGGTGAGCACATGACTCGGCTGCATCGAGGCAACGACCCTCAACTCCTTGAAGCGCACGATTTGTGCGGGCGTGGTGACCTGCGCGTGTTCAATTCGCAGGCGGAAATCATCGCCGCCATTCGGGGCCTTCACTTTTTGCGCGCGCGCGATTTTTTCGGCTCCCGCAAAGGCATCGAGCGCCATCTGTATGCCTCTGTCTCCAATGGCGTGAAACCCAAGCTGGAAGCCCGCCAGCACGCGCTCCTTGGCCATCTCATTCAGCTTGTCCGCGTCGTAGCGCGGCAAACCGGAGTTCTTCGGATCATCCGCATAAGGTTCCAGCAGCGCGGCTGTGTGCCCGCCCACCGATCCATCCATGAAGCCCTTCAGCATCCCCGTGTGCAGCATCAGATCGGACTGCGGATGCGAGTCGCGTTTCTTCTTCAACTCCTCAACGGAATCGTCAAAAGGCAGCCATTCGAAAATGCGCGCCGTCAGCTTCCCTTCTTTTTCAAGGTCCTCATAGATCTGGAAATTCTCCCAGTCCGGCGAATAATCCTGCGCCGAGGTCACACCGTGCGCCGCCAGGTCCGCCAGCGCAACCTCAATTCCCTGCCGCCGCATCTCATAGGTCGGCGGCGGAATCACTGCCCGCACCGCTTGCTGCGCGGTATCGCGCAGAAGCCCGGTAGGGTGACCGGTCTCATCACGATCAATCTTGCCGCCTTGCGGATCGCGGCTGGCCAGCGTGATGCCGGCCAACTGCAGCGCGCGGGTATTCGCCACGGCAAGGTGTCCATCCACGCGATCCAGAAACACCGGATGCCCGCCCGAAACCTCATCCAGATCCCAGCGGCTGGGCAGAGCCTTCACCGGCCACATCGTCTCATCCCATCCTCCCCCCAGAATCCATTCGCCGGGCTTAGCCGTCTCCACCTTGGCCAGCACGCGCTTCCGAAATTCAGCCAGCGTCTTCACTCCGATCAGGTCAACGCTCAACTTCTGCAATCCCGCATCCGCCAGGTGCATGTGCGCGTCGTTAAATCCGGGCATGACGAAGTGTCCACCCAAATCGATGACCTGCGTCTGCGGTCCTTTAAGTTTCTCGATCTCAACATTCTTGCCCACCGCCTGAATGCGGTCGCCGCGCACCGCAATAGCCTCCTCGCGCAGAACCGAACTGAACTGCGAGGTCGCCGGCACGCCCGTATAAACATTGGCGTGTACGTAGATCGTGTCTGCCTTGGGATTGGGAGCGGCCGGCGTTTGACCGACCGCCGGATTCCGCGCCTGCAAAAATGCCAAACAACAGAAGACCACAAGGAAACCCGGGTGCCCCATAAGCTTTTGGGTGGCGCAGCGCTTCAGCGCTGCGAAAAGCCCCCTCCCTTGGTAAGGGGCTTTAGCCCCCGTTGCGAATTCCATCATTCCCCCACCCCCGCTCCGGCCAAGGCCAGCAGCGTCAGCAGAATCCGCTTCAGCCCCAGATCGCGTCCGTTGCTGTCGAACCATTCCTGCAAAGTGTG
>PLKR01000366.1:4033-4791 GCA_003140655.1 Acidobacteriaceae bacterium
CGCTCCATCTCCGCCATCGAGGTCGAGCGGATATCCACCTTCATGCTCGCCGACTCCGGAATCGAATTCACCGAAGTGCCGCCGCGAATCACTCCAATATTGAATGTTGTCTTCGGCGTGGTCGGAACCGGCGTAGTGACAAATGTTTCGATAGCCTTCGCCAGAATCACAATCGGATTAGGCGCGCCAAAGTCGCTCCACGAATGCCCGCCCGGACCGCGCACGATCACCTCAAACCGCCGGCTGCCCAAAGCCTCGGCCACAATCGTGTCCGCACCCGCCCCATCGAGCACCACGCTGTAGGCAATCGAATCTTTCCACCGCGGCGTAGAAAAAATATGTCGCATGCCGCGCAGATCGCCCTCGCCCTCCTCGCCCACGTTGCCGATAAACACGAACGGCAGCGAGTGCCGCAGTCGCACCGCGCGCAGCAGCCCGGCAATCGCGAGCATCGCCGTCACGCCCGCACCGTTNNGCGCTAAGCGCGACATACCGCTGCCCAAATCCAGGATGCACGCCAAACACATTCCCCACATCGTCAACGCGAACATCGTCGAGCCCAACTTCGCGAAAGCGCTCCGCCAGCCACGCCCCGCGCGCCGACTCCCCAAACGGAGGCGCCGGAATCCGCGCCATCTCGATCTGCCACTGCGCCAGTTGCGCCTCCTGCGTCCGCAGCCAGTTAAACGCCGACCGCACCTCCGGCGTCGCCGCCAGCCGCGCCACATCCTGCTGCACCGCAGGAGCAACGTCCGGCA
>PLKR01000379.1:0-580 GCA_003140655.1 Acidobacteriaceae bacterium
CCGAGATGCTGACCTACGGCGTAGATTTGACTTCAATGACGCAAGGCCGCGGCAGCTTCAACATGGAGATGCACCACTACGACACGGTGCCGGGCCAGTTGCAGGAGAAGATTATTGAGAAGGCTAAGGCGGCGCGCGGTGAGGTGAAGGAAGAGGAAGAGTGAGGGACGTTTCAGTTTTGCCCTTCCTCATTTCGTTTTACCTCCGTGCTTTACAGGAACGATGTGCGCTATCACGCGGTTGCGCTCACGCAACTCCACCGTCTTTCCTGCGCGAAGCCATGCTTTAAGTCGTTGCGTATCGCGCAATTGACTTAAAGTTATCGAGGGATTTTCATCGAGAGTCAAGTCGAGAAAAGATCGTGGCTTCATTTGATATATCGGCTTCAACGCCAAGAACTTTAAAGCCAAGTCTTAACAAATGGCGGCGCTGAAGACCTCTCGAACAGTTGGCGTTCGAATCTCACCTGCTTTCTTCGCAAGCAAAATCTGTCGTTGCTGTTCTCGCGTCACAAACATGATTCAAGCGGGGAAATGGTTCGTGGTAATATCCGGCCAGTGGCCACCGCTAAGAACAATCC
>PLKR01000379.1:613-7149 GCA_003140655.1 Acidobacteriaceae bacterium
GCGGCGCGGTCGCGCGGCGAGGCCATGGATCACGTGTTGCTGTACGGGCCTCCGGGCCTGGGGAAGACTACGCTGGCTAATATTATTGCCAACGAACTCGGGGTGCACTTCCAGCCTACGGCGGCGCCGCTGCTGCAGATCAAGGGCGATCTGACTGCGATCATCACCAACATGCAGGACAAGCAAGTCCTGTTCATTGATGAGATTCACCGGCTGCAACCGGTGCTGGAAGAGCTGCTGTATTCGGCGCTGGAAGACTACAAGCTGGACATTATTATCGGGCAGGGGCCTTCGGCGCGNNTGATTTCGGCCCCGCTGCGGTCGCGGTTTGGGATCGTGCTGCGACTGGAGTTTTATACTCCGGAGGATTTGCGTGTGATCGTGGAGCGATCGGCGGAAATCCTGGGGGTCGAAGTTGACGGCGCTGGCGCGATTGAGATTGCCAGCCGCTCGCGGGGGACGCCGCGAATCGCGAACCGGCTGCTGCGGCGNNGCGCTGCAGATGCTGGAAGTGGACAAATATGGATTCGATGAAGTGGACCGGCGGCTACTGCTGACGATTATCGAAAAATATCAGGGCGGCCCAGTAGGCGTGAATACGCTGGCGGCGGTGCTGGCTGAAGAGCCGGACGCGATTGAAGAGATCTACGAGCCATTCCTGATGCAGATTGGATTTTTGAACCGCACTCCGCGCGGGCGCGTGGCGACACAGTTGGCGTATGAGCATTTTGGAATCACACCGAGTCGACGGCAGAGTTCCTTGTTCTAGACATACCTCCTGAAAACTTCGTCAGAATCTGTTCGGTAAACCTGAAAAACAACGCTTTCCTGTTCTGCNNAGATACGCTCATGGTGTATCTTGCTCGTTCCTCTCGAGACATGAACCGGGAGGCGTGGGGGCCCTTTGCCTTTTGGCCGAAATCGCGGTTTTTCAGTCAAAAGGCTTCTGAGGTTCCTGCTGGCGGCAGCGGTGACGCTGCTTGGAGTCTCGGAATGTGGATGGGGCGCGTCCCCCCAGAATCCTCCGGCTCCGACCCACGCGCTCGCGCCCCCGGCCCTGACTATTCCGCGTTTAACCCGCGCACCGTTGCTGGAGGATTTCCTGGGGATGAAGCCCGGGGGCGAGATCGCGCTGCAGATGGCGAAGGTGACGGGCTTTGTGCAACGCAACCCGCATGATGGAGAAAAAGTCTCGGAAGAGACGGCGGCTTATCTGGGTTACGACCAGAAGAATCTGTACGTCGTGTTCGTGTGCTTCGACGACCCGAAGAAAGTGCGGGCGCGCATGTCGCGACGCGAAGACATTGCAGACGACGATGAAGTCGCAGTTATGTTCGATACTTTTCACGACCGGCGGCGAGCGTATGAGTTTCAGACCACGCCGCTGGGCGTGCAGTGGGATGCGATCTATACCGAGGCGTCACGGGACGAGATCGGCGGTAACTGGGATACCTCGTTCGACACGGTATGGGATTCGCGGGGCAAGGTGACCAGCCGTGGCTTTGTCGTGTGGATAGCGATTCCCTTTAAGAGTTTACGTTTTCCGGCGACGCAAGAGCAGGAGTGGGGCATCATTTTGTATCGCGGAATCGTTCGCAAGAACGAGGATTCATTCTGGCCGCAGATTTCGTCCAAAGTGGAAGGGCGCCTGGGGCAGGCGGCGACGCTGTATGGGCTGGAGGGAATTTCGCTGGGGCGCGACATCGAGCTGATTCCTTATGGAATAATGCGCGGCTTTCGGGCGCTGGACACGCGCGACCCGTACAACCCGTATTTTCAGAATGCAGTGGCGCAGGGACAAGCGGGGATGGACGCGAAGTTCGTGATCCATGACCACTTTGTGCTGGATGTGACCGCGAATCCCGACTTCAGCCAGGTGGAGTCGGAGGATCCGCAGATCACCGTGAACCAGAGATTCGAGGTGTATTTTCCAGAAAAGCGGCCATTCTTTCTGGAGAACGAAGACTACTTTCGCACGCCATTCGATTTGTTCTTCACGCGCAATATCCAAGACCCTTCGGCGGGAATCCGGCTGACGGGGAGAGAAGGGCTGTATTCGGTCGGGCTGATGTCCACCGATGACCGCGCGCCGGGGCTGGCAGTGCCAAGCTACTGCCCGACTACGTCCCCTATTTGTTCAGACAGTCTCACAGGCGTTCGGTCGTACTTCACGATTGCGCGGGTGAGCCGCGACATCTTCAAGCAGTCGAGTGTGGGCGTCGTCTACACCGACTGGGAATGTCCAACGACGGGCGAGTTTAACCGCGTAGGCGGAGTGGACGCGCGCCTGAAGTTCAATGCCAACTGGACGTTGGAAGGTCAGGCGGTCGTCAGTTCGAGCAACCTGCAGGGCCTGAACGCCAGCAACCTGGAGACCACCTGCGAGTACGGCCTTTATCCCTTCAGCTCAGGCAACGTCGGCAACGGCAACCATTATGCGGGGCCGGCAGACAAGCTGGATCTGAAGCGCGATGGGCTGCACTTCGCCTACGAGGGAATTTACGACGATATCAGTCCGGGGTTTGTGTCCGTGCCCGGATTCGTGAACCGCGTGGACATTCGCGGACTTTACCAGACGATCGACTACCGGTTCCGCCCAAAGAAAGGCTGGATCGTGGACTGGGGCCCCTCCCTGAAACAGCGCTACGTGTTCGATCATGAAGGCAACCGGTTGGACACCTACTATGACCCTTATCTGGCGATTAACGGACGCGCACAGACGATTTTGTATCTACTTCCTTACCAGGAATTGCGGGAGCGGTTGCGGCCACAGGATTTTCTCTTTCTGGGTTTGTCCACGAACCAAAACCAGGACTACCACGAACACCGCAGCGGAGCTTCATTTCAAACGGGCTACTTTCCGAAGGTTTTGATAGCGGGGCGCTACTCCTGGGGAGATGGAGTGAACTTTGTCCCCGCGTCGATAGCGGCACCGCAGTCTCTTCTGTCGCGTTTGAACAGGGGCTCAGCTACGTTGACCTTCCGTCCCGTGAAGCCGTTGAAGATTGAAAATACTTATCTTTTTGAGCGCTTGCGCGCGACGGAGAATGAATATGTTTTTGCTCTCTCGGGGGCGCCATCCGGCGTCCCCATCGGAAAAGGCATTTTCAACAACCACATCGTGCGCAGCAAGTGGAACTGGCAGTTCACCCCGCAACTCTCCTTGCGCGTGATTTTGCAGTACAACTCGATCTTGGCCAACACGCCGGGTACGACGTTCTATCCGTANNGATCTGCAGAACCTGGACCACAGCCTGATGCAAGATCCCCTGGCGGGACTGTACACGGCGAAGGGCTACATCAACGACAGCCGGCAATTCTTTGTGAAAGTGTCGTACCAGTTCCGCTTTTGAGGGCGGCGGACGCCTGCTCCGGGATTGCTGAATCCTGGGGCATTCCGGTAGAATCTAAGAACTCGTATCTAGTTCCGACAACCCAAGGTCTAAACCCATATGAAGCCTGCCATTCATCCCGCTTATAACGAAGTGCGTGTGCATTGCGCGTGCGGCAATGCGTTTGTGACCCGGTCCACCCATAAGGGAGACATCAGCGTAGAAATCTGCTCTGCCTGCCATCCCTTCTTTACCGGAAAGCAGAAGCTCATGGATACCGCCGGCCGGGTGGAGCGCTTCCGCCGCAAGTACGCGAAAAACGCACCTGCTCCGGCTAAGCCCGTCGAGACGGCGAAGAATTGAGATCTTTGCCACGGATTCACACGGATTAGCACGGATGTACGTGGAATTAGGCCCTCGCTTCGCGGCGGGGGCTTTCGTTTGGATGGCCAAGTAGAATAGACCTGTGAAGAAGTTCTGGGACAATTCGAACGGCACGGGCGCGGCAGACTCGTGTGGGGCGAGCCGTCTGGCCCACCAGGCAGCGCCACTGCAGCCAGTTTCCGCGAGCCTGTCCATCGGCGGCGTCACGATCGCCCCGGCGACCGTGCTTGCTCCGATGGCTGGCGTTACTGACACAGTCTTCCGCCGCTTCATCCGCAACCTCGGCGGCTGCGGGCTCATCATGACTGAGTTCACCTCGGCCGACGGGGTGCTCCGCAAGAAGGACCAGAAGGCCAAGCGTTATCTCCATTTCTATGAAGATGAGCATCCGATTTCAGCGCAGCTTTTTGGCAGCGATCCGAGGGTGATGGCGGAGGCGGCGCGCATGGTCGAGGGCCTCGGCTTCGACCTGGTGGACCTGAACCTGGGCTGTCCGGCAAAGAAAGTCGTGAAGTGCAACGGAGGCTCCGGCCTGCTGCGCGATCTGCCCGCGATCGGACGCATCTTTGAGGCGGTGCGAGCTGCGGTGAAGATTCCTTTTACGGTGAAGTTCCGTGCGGGATGGAGCGACGACGAAATCGTGTGCGTGGAACTGGCCCGCATGGCGGAATCGTGCGGACTGGCGGCAGTCGCGCTGCACGCGCGAACTCGGGAACAGGGGTATAGCGGAAACGCGCGCTGGGAGTGGATTGCCGCGGTGAAGGCGGCGGTGAAGATTCCGGTAATCGGCAACGGCGACATCCGCACGCCCGAAGATGCCTGCGCCATGGTCACGCAAACCGGCTGCGACGCGGTGATGATCGGGCGCACGGCGCCGTCGAATCCGTGGATTTTTCGCCAGATTCAGCAGTATTGCGCTGGGATGGAAAATGCTGTCTCCACATGTGTGTTGCCCGAAACCTCAGCGGATGCCAAGCCCTATGACGAACCCACTGAAGCCGACCGCTACCAGATGATCCGCACCTACTTCGAGATGCTGATCGAAGAAGAACTCCCGGACGCCGTCGGCAAAATGAAGCAGTTCGCCTCCTGGTTCACGCACGGCGTGCCGGGCGGAGCGGCGCTGCGCAAGGCGATCTACGAGTCGAAGAGCGCGGTGGAGATTCTGGGACGNNGAAGAATTCTTCGAGACCCGGCTGCTGGCTTCGACGGAAACGCTTTCGTCGTCCATCTAGCTTTGGTCGCCGCTTGTCGCACGGCGGATCCTGAGGGCCTGCCATTTCGGTAAACCGGAACCTGCGCGGATTTCCCTTGATCTCCGGAACTTAGGGTGTAGTATTGTCGCCGAAAATTCTTCCCCTTTTCGATTCTGCCGTATCGGGTAAAGCAGCATTTCCGGGATTCGCATCCGGCGTCGCAGCGCGAAAATCGCAAGCAAGAACGTGGCCGTCTGCGCGTTATGCGATCGGCAACAGGGAGGGATTTGTGAACCTATTCGAGGGGCTCTATTCTTACGAGATCGTGCTCCTGCTGCTGGGAGTCGTGCTCTTTCTCACATTGCTGGTTGCCCTGCTCCGTAACGTCTTCAAGGACAAACCTTACGTCGCATTAATTCCGGCGTTCTTCATTCCCATTGTGATGATCGGATACCCTTCGATCGAGTCCTTTAAATACCAGGACGGATTGTTCGAGATCCAGAAAGCCACCAACGCGGTTCAAAATGAGCCTTCCAATCCGCAGGCGCAGGCCCAGCTTCGGGAACTGCAAGCGAAGGTGAACAAAATTGCGCCCCGCGCCATGGCCGATCCCCGAGCGAAGGAAATCCTCACGAGCGCGCACCTTGTTCTCGCGCGGGGAGCAGTCGAAAACCGCAACCCCAAGGCTACAGCCGAAGGGAAAACTTCGTCTGAAGGCGAGCCGAACAAAGCGGCTCTCCTGAGGGAAGCGGGAGAGCTGACCGAGACGCTTGGGCATAATCGTAACGATCAAAACGCAAGCAGACGATTAACTGCGGTCATCCACCAAATAAAGAGCATGGGAGCAACCGGTCCCGGCGATGTCACCACAATCGAGCGTGCAGAAAAAGCGTTGGGGCATCCGGTGAACTAAACGCTACACACCCCTCACCACCATCTTCCCCAACTCATCCTTCTCCACATACGCCCAAGGCGTCCTCGGATCGTGGGTGAAAACCGTCAGCCACTTCTCTGGAATCGCCCTGGCGTAGTACTGCTTCCTGCTCTCGATGGTCTGGAGCGGGTAGAGGTCGAAGGCCATGCCCCAGGTGAGGTCGATGTGCGCGGTGTGGCCGGGGAAAGTTTTCACCGAGATGCCGGGGATGACTTCCTCGCCGCCTTTGAGCAGCGTCATCCGGCCGCTTTGCACGAGCGGGTCGTAGTTGTCGGGGATGTAGCTGATGGCGTCGCGTTCGCTGGGGCGGCGCGCATATTGCCATTCGCCTTCCGGCGCGTAATATTTCGCGCGCGGAAAGGTTGGGACAATCTTGCCGTCTTTGCGCACGGTGTTCCAGCCGCAGTGGTCGAAATGGAGATGAGTGTTGATGACGATGTCGATGTCTTCAGGAGCGACTCCGCCGCCGGCGAGATTTGCGAGCAGCTGCGCGGGCTGGCCATAGAACTTGACCATTCGTTCGGAGAGCTTGTTGCCCATGCCGGTTTCGACCAGCACAGTTTGCTTGCCGGTGCGAATGAGCAGCGAGTTCAGTCCGGCCTGGACGTAATTTCTTTCGTCCGAGGCAACTTTGCGCGACCACATGATCTTGGGCACGACGCCGAAGAATGCGCCGCCGTCGAGCGGGTA
>PLKR01000295.1:0-1709 GCA_003140655.1 Acidobacteriaceae bacterium
CGCACCCATAAGCGTTTGCTCGATATTCTTGAGCCGACACAGCAGACCGTGGACGCGCTGATGAAGCTCGATCTGCCGGCGGGCGTGGATGTGGAGATTAAGGCGTTCGGTAAGGAACATAAATAGTGCGGGCGCGGGCTGACGCCCGCTGGACGGCCGAGGGCGACCGTCCCCGCATGAGCATAGGCGCTCCCCAGCCAATAGCCGTTGCTGAACAAGCGACTAGCCACGCTGGGCAAGGAGATAGAGATGGCGACGAGAGTTACAGGCATTCTGGGCAAGAAGGTCGGTATGACGCAGCTGTTTGACTCGAAGGGCGACGTGCGCCCGGTCACGGTGCTGCAGGCTGGTCCTTGCGTGATTACGCAGCACAAGTCCGCGACGCGGGATGGTTACGAGGCGGCCCAGATCGGNNCTCGAAACCGATGGCGCGGCTGACAGCGACGTCACGGTGAAGATTGGCGACCGGGTGCTGGTCGAGATTTTTGAAGGCGAAAAGTTTGTCGACATCGTGGGAGTGAGCAAGGGAAAAGGCTTCCAGGGTGTGGTGAAGCGGCATCATTTCGCAGGCGGTCCCAAGTCGCACGGGTCGATGTTTCAGATTACGGGTTCGATTGGCTCGTCCGCGTTTCCCTCGCGCGTGTTCAAAGGGATGCGCATGTCGGGACACATGGGTCACGCCCGCGTGACGCAGCGAAACCTGCGAGTTCTGGGCGTGGATAAAGACGAGAATCTGCTGGTAGTCGAAGGCAGTGTGCCGGGGCCGCAGGGCGGATATCTGGTAATCATGAAGGCGAAGAAGCCGCCCAGAGAGCGTCGTGGATTCGCCGGTTCGGCTACGGTCGATCCGTTGAAGGCGGCGAAGAGAGCGGCGAAGAAGGCATAAACCCAGTGGCCAGTGGTCAGTGGCAAGTGGTCAGACAGAGCTAAGCTATATGGCAACTATAGACATTTACAACTTGAGCGGCGCTAAGGTCGGGACGTTCGATCTCGCCGATGAGATTTTCGGTTCGGTCAATGAAGATCTGCTCTGGGAGGCGGTGAAGCATTACCGCGCCGGACAGCACCGCGGCACCCACGCTACTAAGGCCCGCTGGCAGGTTTCCGGTTCGGGCAAGAAGCTGTGGAAGCAGAAGGGCACGGGGCGGGCGCGCATCGGCTCGATCCGGTCGCCNNTTCCCGCGCAAGAAACTTTTGGGCGCTCTTCGTTCAGCGCTGGCCGCGAAGTTTGCCGATGGCAAGCTGACCGTGGTGAATGCATTCGACCTGAAGGACGCAAAGACCAAGCAGTTCCGCGCAGCACTCGATGCGCTCGAGGTTGAAAAGACGGTGCTGATCGTGGAAGCTCCAAACGCCGCGAATCGCAACCTGGAACTTAGCTCACGCAACATTGAAGGGCTGGAGTTGATTGCCGGTAATGAGGTTCATCCCTATCACTTGCTGAAATATGATCGCGTGATTTTTTCTCACCCCGCTATCGAGAAGTTGCAACTCACGCTGAAAGATACTTTGCCCAAGCGGCAGCGCAAGGCGGCAAAAGAAGAAGGCGTGAAGAAGGCGTCGGCGGCTCCGCGGAAGCGCACGCGGCATGAAAAAGCGGCGGAGGTGGCCTAGGGCCTAATCATTATGAAATCCGCATACCAGATCATTCGGCGTCCGGTGATCACGGAAAAAGGGTTGGCGATCAAGGAAAACCAGAACACGCTGGT
>PLKR01000295.1:1766-4327 GCA_003140655.1 Acidobacteriaceae bacterium
CCGGCGAGAAGATGCCGGAGTATGCGCAGAATCTGTAAGACGGTCGTAGAGACGTAGCTTGCTACGTCTTGGGCGCAGAGGCGCTGCAAGCTAGAGACGTAGCAAGCTACGTCTCTACAGAGAGATTCGATATGGCTATTAAAACTTACCGACCTACTACGCAGACGTTGCGCTATCGCACGACGATCGTCAACGACGACATTACGACGCAGCATCCGCATAAGCCGCTGGTCGAAAAGAAGCAGCGCACTGGCGGACGGCGCAACTCGGGCGACATCACGAGCTGGCACCGGGGCGGCGGGCACAAGCAGAAGCTGCGCATCATCGACTTTAAGCGGGAAAAGGCGGGCATCCCGGCGACGGTGACAACGATCGAATACGATCCGAACCGCTCAGCCCGGATTGCACTGCTGGCCTATGCCGATGGCGAGAAGCGTTACATTCTGCAGCCTGAAGGATTGAAAGTGGGGCAGAAAGTTGTGAGCGGGCCTGAGGCGGACATTCTGGTGGGCAATGCGTTGCCGCTGCGCAATATTCCACCTGGCACTTCGATTCATAATCTGGAACTGAAACCCGGCAAGGGCGCGCAAATGGTGCGTTCGGCGGGCGGAGCGGCGCAGTTGATTGCAAAGGAATCCGATTACGCGCTGGTGAAGTTGCCTTCGGGCGAGACCCGGAAGATTTCGCAAGATTGCATGGCGACCATCGGGCAGGTGGGCAATTTGGATCACGAGAACATTACCATCGGCAAGGCGGGACGTATGCGCTGGATGGGTTGGAAGCCGGTGAACCGCGGCGTATCGATGAATCCTGTGGACCATCCGCATGGCGGCGGTGAAGGCAAGACTTCAGGCGGCAGGCATCCGGTAACGCCTTGGGGCCAGCCGACGCGNNTAGAGCTGCAAGCGAAACCGAGATTCCTCGCTTCGCTCGGAATGACAGAGTTGGGGTGAGTGACAAAAGTGGGGTGAGAGTTAATTTATGGCACGTTCAACCAAGAAGGGCGCATGGGTGGATAGCTTCCTGATGTCGCGAGTGGAAGGCATGAATTCGCGCAACGAAAAGAAGGTTTTGCGCACCTGGTCGCGGCGGTCCACTGTGGTTCCGGAGATGGTGGGGCACACCATTGCGGTGCACAATGGCAAGAAATTTATTCCGGTGTACGTCACCGAAAACATGGTGGGGCACAAGCTGGGCGAGTTCAGCTTCACGCGCAACTTCAAGGGCCACTCTATGCGAGCGGCGACGGAAGTGGCGGCGAAGCCGGCGGGCATTCCGGGAGGTCCGGGAGCGATTACGCCGTCGGCACCGCCTGCGGCGCCGCCGCCGAAGGCATAAAAAGGCAGCTTCTAGCTACTAGCTTCTAGCTGCTAGCTAGGACGATTTGAAGTAGGCGACTTTTTTGGCTCCTGGTTTTGCTAGGAGCTTAGGAGCTAGTAGCTATTATGGAATTCCGAGCGGAAATGCGTTACTTGCGCGTGTCGCCGCAGAAGGCGCGCCTGGTGCTGGAGTTGATCAAAGGGCGCAAGGTGGAAGAAGCGCGGAACACGCTGCTGTTCACCAAGAAGCGGGTGGCGGCGCACGTAGGCAAACTGCTGCAGTCGGCGCTCGACAATGCCAACTTTCTCAGTGCTGAGAAGAATTTGGACGTTGATCTCGACAACCTATATGTGAAGAACGCCATCGCGAACGACGGTCCGCGCATGAAGCGTATTCGTCCGGCGCCGCAGGGGCGCGCTTTCCGGTACCAGCGGCGCATTGCGCATATCACGCTGGTGCTGGCGGAGCGGGGGAATGGTGCGGCACGTGTTGCGAGTGGTGGTGGATCAACAAGCGCGGCTCCGGCTAAGCGGCGCGCGCCGGTGGCTAAGAAGGCCGCGGGTGCCGGCAAGACGGGTAAGAAAAAGGCGGCTGCGAAGTAAGGCAAAAAGCAGATTCCTCACCCGCGCTTTGCGCGTGTTCGGAATGACAAGGTTTCGGGATTGATTAGGAGAAGCAATGGGACAAAAAGTCCATCCTTATGGGTTTCGCCTCGGCTATACGAAGCCGTGGAAGTCGCGCTGGTTTGTGGAACGGGACTACGACAAGCTGCTGCTCGAAGACATAAAGCTGAAGAACGAACTGAAGGACAAGCTGAAGTCCGCGGGCGTGAGCTCGATCGAGATTGAGCGGCCGGGCAACAAGCTGCGCATCATCATCAAGACGGCGCGGCCGGGAATTATTATCGGACGCAAGGGCGCCGAGATCGACAAGCTGAAAGGCGACTTGCAGAAGAAGACGACACGCGAAGTGTTTGTCGACATCCAGGAAGTGCACAAGCCCGAACTCGATGCGCAACTGGTGTCGGAGGCGATTGCTTTGCAGCTGGAGAAGCGCGTCGGCTTCCGCCGCGCCATGCGCAAGGCGGTCGATTCGGCGCTGCGCTTCGGCTGCAAGGGGATCAAGGTGCGGGTGAGCGGACGGTTGAACGGCAATGAAATCGCGCGCTCGGAGTGGTACCTGCAGGGACGTTTGCCGCTGCACACGCTGCGGGCCGATATCGAATACGGTTTTTCGGAAGC
>PLKR01000315.1:0-10688 GCA_003140655.1 Acidobacteriaceae bacterium
TACTACTGCGCCGAGAACCTCTCCCAACGCCGCGACGAAATTATCCGTGGGCTCACCCCGGTCGTCGGTGCGAAGCAAGCTGCAGCCGAACTAGATCTCGGCATCGAGCGCATTTTTTCCTACGCGGCGTGGGCCGACAAGTTCGATGGCGCCGTACACAATCCTCCGTTTCGCAACGTCGCGATCGCCATGAACGAGCCGCTCGGAACCATGGGCATCATCTGTCCCGCGGAAGCACCCTTGCTGGGGTTCCTTTCCCTTGTGCTGCCGGCCCTCGCTGCGGGCAACACAGTGATCGCGGTTCCCTCGGAAGCCTACCCGCTTATCACCGGCGATCTCTATCAACTCTTCGACACCAGCGACCTGCCGGGCGGCGCAGTGAACATTGTGACGGGCTATGCTTCGCAACTCCTGAAGGTCCTTGCTGAGCACGACGATGTGGACGCGATCTGGTCGTTCGGGAACGATGCAAATGCTGCTGCCGCGAAAGCGATGTCGGTCGGCAACCTGAAACAAGTCTGGACCAACGAGGGCCGAGCCATCGACTGGTTCAATCCGAAGCTGGCCGAAGGACGCTGGTTTCTCGAGCATGCCACGCAGGTGAAAAATATCTGGGTTCCTTACGGCGAATAAGCGCGAGGCGCGAGCTTGCGGACGCAGCGCTGGACGCGTCGAATGGGAATTGCTTTTATTCTGACTCGGGGCTAGCATACTCAGCGGCATTCTTATCCGCCCGGCATCTTGAGCTTCACATCATGCTAGTTCCGGCCTGGTTTTTCGTACTTGATCTCGTGCTCGATCTAAGGAGGATGTATGGGCATCGCAGTGTCACCGCAGATTCACCCGCAGGTCGCGGATTTTATTGAAAAGCCGCGCAAAATGTTGATCAATGGCAACTGGGTAAACTCCATTTCCGGCAAGACTTTTCCTACTTACAATCCCGCCACGGGTGAAATTCTTGCACAAGTGGCGGAAGGCGATCGTGAGGATATTGAGCAAGCCGTGAAGGCCGCGCGCAAAGCCTTCGACCATGGACCCTGGCGGCGGCTTACCGCGTCTGAACGCGGACGCCTCATCTGGAAGCTCGCCGATTTACTGGAGTCTCATACCGAAGAATTCGCTTATCTGGAGAGCCTGGACAACGGCAAGCCTCTCACCATCGCCAGGGCAGCCGATGTGCCGCTGGCTGTGGACTTGTTTCGCTACATGGCGGGCTGGACGACGAAGATCGAGGGCAATACGATTCCGATCTCCGTTCCATACACGCCCGGTGCAAAATATCTAGCCTACACGCTGCGAGAACCGGTCGGAGTTGCCGGGCAGATCATTCCCTGGAACTTCCCCCTGCTGATGGCAGCATGGAAGTTGGGTCCGGCGCTGGCCTCTGGCTGCACCGTAGTGTTGAAGCCGGCGGAACAAACGCCGCTTTCGGCGCTGCGCCTTGGCGAACTGGTCATGGAAGCCGGGTTCCCCGAAGGCGTGGTGAATATCGTTCCGGGCTATGGCGAGACGGCAGGCGCCGCTTTGGCCGCTCATCCGGACGTTGACAAAATAGCTTTCACCGGTTCCACAGAAGTCGGAAAGCTGATCGTGCATGCCGCGACCGGCAACTTGAAGAAAGTGTCGCTGGAACTTGGCGGTAAATCTCCGAACGTCGTGTTCAAGGACGCTGACCTCGACTCTGCGATCCCCGGGGCCGCGAGCGCGATCTTCTTCAATCACGGCCAGTGTTGCTGCGCCGGATCGCGCCTCTACGTCGAGAAACCGATCTTCGACCGGGTCGTGGAGGGAGTTGCTGACCATGCGAAGAAAATCAATGTAGGCTCGGGTCTCGATCCGGAGACGAATATGGGACCGCTCGTCTCTCAGGAACAGCTAAGCCGGGTCTGCGGTTATCTGGAGGCCGGCTTCTCGGAGGGCGCAACCGCCCTTTCTGGGGGGCACAGAAAGGGCGACAAAGGCTATTTCGTCGAGCCCACGGTTCTTGTGAACGCTCGCGAAGACATGAAGGTGGTGCGGGAAGAAATCTTCGGACCGGTGGTAGCGGCGATGCCGTTCGACGATCCCGAGGAACTTATGCCGCGCGCCAACGACAGCGAATACGGCTTGGCTGCTGCCGTCTGGACGCGGGACATCAGCAAAGCTCACCGCACCGCAGAACATCTGCACGCAGGCACGGTGTGGATCAACTGCTACAACATTTTCGATGCGGCGCTGCCCTTCGGCGGATACAAACAATCCGGATGGGGCCGCGAGATGGGGCACGACGCCCTTAACCTGTACACCCAAACCAAGGCGATCTGCACCCTATTGTCCTAACCTGCCGCTCCAACAAAAAAGGACGGCGTTCACCGCCGTCCTTTTGCTTTTCTGGTTGCACTTCTCACGGTCCTACCTCTCCATGAGGAGAACCTTTTCGGCATCGTCAATCTCAGTCAACTTGACCTCGATCACCTCGCTCATCGTAGTCTGAACATTGCGGCCGACAAAGCTGGCCTCGACTGGCAGTTCACGATGTCCACGGTCAATCAGCACGCACAACTGCACTCGCCGCGGTCTGCCATGTGAGAAAAGTGCGTCCAGCGCGGCCCGTGTCGTACGTCCGGTGAAAAGAACGTCGTCGACGAGAACAATGTTCTTGTCCTCAATGGAAAACCCAATCTCTTTGTCTTGCACGACCGGCTTGGGTCCGAGAGTTGAAAGATCATCGCGATAGAAAGTGATGTCCAACGTCCCTACTGGGACCTTGGCGTTCTCGATGCGTGTGATAATCTTACCAAGGCGCTCTGCGATCGGTACGCCGCGGCGCCGAATCCCGACTAACCCCAAACCTTCGACGCCTCCGTTTTTCTCGACTATCTCATACGCCAAACGGACCAGTGTGCGCTCAATTTCTGATGCCGACATCAGTTGCGCCTTCTGGCGTAGACCTGTCTTACGGGATGGGCTTTTCGCATTCATCGTCGATGTGCCTCATAAGTTTCGATTCCTTGACCTGGTGCGGCCTCTTTACCCAGGGCCGAACTTGCGCCCCGGCAAGGCGGCTTCTCACTGTATTCAACGCAGCGTCAGAGGTCAAGCGGTCAGGTGCAAGTCTTTGCAGAAAAATCAGAGGTCCGGTTGTTCGCTGGACAATATGTTTTCAGCAAGGGACTGGGCGCTACCCTCCACGCCCGAATTCTGCACTCTCACAGTACGCGTCAGAATACCCCTGTCGTTTTGCAGCGCCTCCAGCGTAATTGTGTGGGGACTCGCAACCGCACGATCACTCGGCAGAATTCCTATACCCTGATTTCGTCCGCCAGCCTTTGCCCGATAGAGCGCAGTGTCTGCAAGTTCGATGCTCTCTTCCGCGCAAATGGCTTCACATGCGCCGCGACTCCACGGGAACGGAGCCCAGCCCACGGAACAAGTTTTCCGCACTCGAACGCCGTGTCCCAGATCGAAGATTTCCGACGCCATGACATCCAAAATTCGCTCGCAGAATGCAGGCGTACCCGCCGGGTCAGCAGAACGGGACATGATTAGGAATTCTTCTCCGCCCCAACGAACCAAGACATCGGACTTGCGCACGACTTTGGCCAGACGTTCGGCCACCCGCTGCAAAAAGCGATCGCCTGCGGGATGACCATGCAGGTCGTTTACTTGCTTGAAGAAGTCCACATCCACCATGATAAAAACCAGATCGCGGTGATCCAGCTTGCGAATGTCGCTGCCGCGGGCCCGCGCATAATTCCGCAATACCTGTTCGGCTTCTGCCGCGAGAATCTCTTCGAGATAACGCCGGTTCCACACGCCGGTCAACGTGTCGGTGAAGGAGATTTCCTGAAGTTCGAGATTCTTGCGCTGCAGTTCCATACTGTGCCACCGCAAAGACTGTTCCTTACTCTGCAACTCGTCTTTCAGTTTGCACATCTCACCAAGATTCTGCCGCGATAAGTGCAGCAGATGGAGCAGTTCCCGATCCATCCAATGCTGCTTAAGGAATACCATGGTTCCCATGAATACCATCGCCGCCACAGTCAAGAACAGCCTGTAAGAGCGCACTCGCGGTGGGGTTCCTCCGCCAAACTCCGCCCATGCCACCATGAGAGCCGTGGAGAACACAGCCACCATCGCCAACCGCGCGGTCCACATGTTGTGGTGGGGATGGGGTTCCTCGGCAGTAGGCCGGTCGAACGATGATCCGCGCGCCATGAAACCCACCACTGCGAACCACGCCATAGCAGCTACCAGCGGAACATCGTAAAGACTCCCGGTGTAGTACTGATGGTAATCGATCGCCACACTCGCGAGAATGGAGCCCACACTGTAAAGTAATGCCGCCTTGAAGAGCTGCCCATAGACCGTATGCCACGCCCCGTGACTGCGCTTCCAAACCAGGCCTACTCCCACAATCAGAACGATCTGTTCACAGGCGTAGAGCAGATCGAAGCTGCGTCCGTACGCCGCTTCATTCGGTGAAACGTACTGCCACGGAATCACGATAAACAGATACAGATAAAGCCACCAGGTGAGCAGCAGAAAGAAGTCCAGGGAGACGAGCCGCAAAGAATGATTATTCCGTTGAATATGCGGCTGCACCACCAGGGCCGCCATCATGGGGACGACGTGGAGGAACAGAACTACATCTCCGACAAACGGGTTCGGCGTATCCTGGCGTAGCAAGACCTCGAAGTAAGTCCAGAGAATCTGCGTGCAGAGCCACATCCCGCAACCGAGCGCCATGAGAGACCAAAATAGCTGAGCTTTCTTGTAGCTGGTTCTGATGTTCGAGAGAAAGAATAGCGTTGCGCACAACAGCAGAGCGCACTGCGTCAGGTCGCCGAAGGCGGTGAGTCCAATGCCGCGCGGAGCCAGCACTGACACGAAGAGGTGAACGCATACCACAGCGCACACGATTCCCGTCCACCTGCCGGGTTGCTTCACGGAAATTGCGTCCACGCTAAGAGTGTAAGATCCGGCCGGATGGCGCGCGTATTACGGAAGTAATCGCGCAAATGGCCTGAACGCGCTATCCGGCTTTCTAGCCAATCGCAGCCGCGAATCGCCGAACAAACCGGAAAACATCTTGATAGGAGTTATACAGGGGCACGGGTGCGACTCGAAAGGTATCCGGCTCCCGCCAGTCGCCCACTATGCCTTCCTGGGCCAGCCGTTCACACAACGCGCGCCCCTTCTGGCGGATGCGAATAGAGACCTGTGCGCCGCGCCGCTCCTTTTCATGTGGAGTGATAATTGAGAAGTTTGGAGATGCTTTCTGGCCTAGCAAGAACTCCAGATAGCGGGTCAACGACACGCTCTTAGCTCGTAACCGCTCCATGCCCGCTTCGTGGAAGATGTCCATCGATGCGCGCAGGACAGCCAGGCTGACGATCGACGGATTGCTCAACTGCCAGCCGTCNNGCCCGCGCATGGCGTTCATGAACAAAACAACCAGCAACACATCCTGGACCGCCATTCAGATATTTGTAGCTGCACCACACGGCAAAGTCCGGGCCCCACTCGTGAAGCTTCAAAAGCAAATTGCCGGCTGCGTGGGCTAGATCGAAGCCCACCACGCAGCCCCGCGCCTGACCCAGGCGCGTGATTCTCGCCACGTCAAATGCTTGGCCGGTCGCGTAATTCACTCCTCCCAGCATGATCAGCGCGATGTCGTCCCTCTGGCGCTCGATCAGTGACTCAATATCTTCATCGCGAAGGCAGGACTCGCTGGAACGCGGAGCCAGCTCAATCAGCGAAGTCGCGGGGTCAAAGCCGTGGAAACGAATCTGCGACTTCACGGCATATTGATCGGAGGGGAAAGCTCCGCACTCCACAACAATTTTGTGCCGCTCCTTCGTCGGACGGTAAAACGAAACCATCATCAGGTGAAGGTTCACTGTGAGCGAATTCATCACCACAACTTCGAAAGGCTTGGCTCCTACCAGTTCCGCTGTCTGTTCGGTAAGTAATCGGTGGTAGGGCATCCACGGGTTCTTCGCATGGAAGTGGCCCTCCACACCAAGTTCAGCCCAGTCTTTCAGTTCCTGCTGAATATATGCTGCTGCAGTCTTTGGCTGCAGCCCGAGCGAGTGACCACACAGATAAACGCACTCACCACCAGTTGTTTTAGGGAGCAAGAAGCGATCACGATAGCCGTTCAGCGGATCGCGCTCATCCATCGCGATCGCAAAATCCTCGCCCGCTTGGAACTCCGGTTGAAATTCGAAGTGGGTCACTGCCGGAGCTCCAGGGGTGTGAGATCGCGGTGAATCAGCCGGTCCGCTTTCTCCCAGTCGAGATCCTCAACCCGATGAATCGACTCGCAGAGTGCAGCCAGCATCCGATCCTGAACCGCGCCGCGAGCCAGGGCGACGGAGTACGGAATGCGGTGAAACGTCACCATGGCATACTTCGGCACGAAAAGTTGGGGATACCGCGCTTCCAGCGCCAACTCCACTTTCTTTCGAAACAGGAACCGCGAGTCCGCAACACGATCTCTCATCTCCGCAAAATTCTCAATGGCCATGTCCGCGATGGCATCGGTATTGACCTTGCGCTCTTTCTCGAACTCGGCGAACAGGCGCGGCCAGTCAGCGCCGTGCCGGTCGAGCAATTCGACAAGACAAGTACAGTCTTCGAACCCGCAGTTTATTCCCTGGCCGAAGAATGGGACGATGGCATGAACCGCATCCCCGAGAAGCAGAGCTTTNNCGTGCCAGGGGGAACACTTGATTGTAACCATCGCACCAGTTGGATTGGCGAAGTAGTTGTCGGCCAGTTGCGGCATTAGATGAACCGCGTCCGGAAAGCGAGACTCGAAAAACTGGTCCACCTGCGCCGGTGTGGTTAGTCCGGCAAAGCTGTCTGCACCGTCGAATGGCAGGAACAGAATGCAGGCGAACGTGCCATCGATGTTGGGTAATGCAATCAGCATGTGATTGCCCCGCGGCCAGATGTGCAGAGCGTGAGTCTCCAGCAAATGCTCTCCGTGAAGACCGGCCGGGATCGTCAACTCCTTGTAGCCGTAGTCGAGATACTGTTGAGAAAAGTTGAAGCGACTCAGCTTGAGCATCTCCATTCGAATCGACGATGCCGAACCGTCGCAGCCGATCACAACCCCAGCTTCCAGCATCATCTCTTCTCCGGTTTCTTCATTTCGGATTCGTATCGCGCCGGTCTTCAAATCGTAGCCCGTACACCGTCGATTGAAATGAATGGTCGCACCGTGTTCCTCGGCAGCATTTATGAGCGCGATGTTCAACTCGGCCCGGGAAATTGAATTGATGACCTCCGCTTCATTCTTTCCATAGGGTTGGAAGGTAAGTTCTTCACCAATCGAATGCATCATCCGGCCTCTCATCGGGAGGATGATGCTTCGCATTCGCTCCCACAGGGCCGCCTGCTGCAATGCGTGAATGCCGCGGGTCGAGAGAGCCAGATTGATGGACCGTCCCGCGCTCATGCGCACCCGCCGCATGTCCGGACGCCGCTCATAGACCTCCACCGCGAATCCTCTCTGCACTAGAAGAGTAGCCAGAAGCGGACCGTTCAGTCCGGCGCCGATCAGTGTGATTTTGTCAGGTGCGGCCTTCATCTGAGAGATTCGACGAACAAACCTTTCGGCGAAACAAAGCTGAGGGGTTAACGCTTCACTCGGTCAGCAACGTCCTTGCCTCCCACAATTCGGGGAAGAACTTTTTGTCGAGCGTGAGCTTCAGGTAGGACGCTCCCGAACTTCCGCCAGTGCCCATGCGGATGCCGATGATGCGCTCGACCAGTTGAATGTGGCGTAATCGCCAGCTCACCACCAGTTCGTCAAACTCCGTCAGCCGCTCGCACACATCAATCCAGTCGCGATGATGATGTTCATCCTGGTAGAGCGCATGGACTGCCCGGGCGCGGGCTTCGAATCGCTCCTTCTCAGTTGCGTCCTGGCCGGCCGGCGCTAGCTTGCCTATCGCCTGTAAAGCTCCGAAAAATACGTCATGCAGCGACGGCTCCTCTAATCGGCGCTTCAGGCTTGCGTGAGCCTCCGGCGTGGGTCTGTGATAGCGAAGCATTTTCTCGTCCTTCAAGCCGCATAGAAACTCAATCTCTCGAAACTGCTCGGACTGAAATCCGCTGGCGGGTTCCAGCAGGCCACGAAAAGCTAGAAAATGAGTGGGCAGCATCGTTTCCAAAATCGTGAACTGCTCCACCAATACCCGAGTGATCTCCGTACAGCGGCGCAGCAGCCGGGCCGCCTCATAGACTTCGTCACGCGATTTCGGAGCCGCGCCAGCCCTTCGCAAATTCGCGACCACGGCATCGAGGTCATGCAGCAATTCCTTGAACCACAGCTCGTAGGTCTGATGCACAAGAATGAACAGCAACTCATCATGGTGCGGTGGTGAAGATTGCGGCTGCTGCAACTCCAGCAGTTCCGGAACTTTCAAATACGAACTGTACGTGAGCTGCCCAGACGAGGGCGCGAGCGGAGAAGAGCCCACAGGTATTTCAGCCTTCTTATCTCTCGCATCGGGTGCCTCGTTCTTAAGTCCCAGAAACCGGATTGCATTCCCGCTCAGAAGCTTGGCCTTGGTATGTTGCGATAAATCACTCTGGCGGATGAGTGATCCAACGCGTTCTTCGCCCAGCGGAAAAGGGTAGTCCGAGCCGAGCATCACCTGATCGGCCGCCATTGTGTCCACTAGGAATTGCAGCGCGCGTTGGTCGAACACCGCGGAGTCCGCATAGAAACGGTTGAGATAGTGGCTGGGTGGATATTCGCACTCGCCACGCGCGACGGGATGATGATGCCAGGCATTTTCCAGCCGTCCGAGTAAGTATGCAAAACTCCCGCCGCCATGCGCGAAACAGATACGGAGTGTGCTCGGCAGCCGGTCAAACGATCCGCTTAAAATCAGCGCTACCACGGAGAGTTGCGTCTCCGCTGGCATGCCCACCGTCCACGGCATCATGTATTTCGGCATGCGCTCGTGCCCAAACATTTCCCAAGGGTGGACGAGCACGGCCGCACCCTCATCTGCACAGTGCTGGAGAAAACTCACAATCCCAAGATTGTCGAGGTTCTTGCTTCCAACGTGGTTGCCGATTTGTACGCCGAGGTGTCCTGACTGCATGCACCGTGTTAGTTCTTTGCAAGCCGCATCAATATCTTGTAACGGCACTTGACAAAAAGGTTTCAACCTACCTTTTCCCCGGCTGCAAAGCTCGAGCGCCGCATCATTGAACAACTGCGCGCAATCCAGCGCATGTTTCCCTGGACGTTCATAGGCGAACAGCACTGGGGTGGCCGAGATGACCTGCAGGTCGATCCCGTCGCGATCCATCTCCTGGAGACGAACCTCCGGATCCCAACACGCTGAATAAACATGGCGGAAGAATCGGTCCCCCACCATAATGTCCGCTTTCCCCGGCTCAGTATGTTTGATCCACGGCCAGTCCGGTGTGCCGTAGCGCGCAGCCAAGTCGGGCCATGAGCTGGGGAAGAAATGACTATGAATGTCGATGACTTGCATGCTTCATTTGCCCGGATGAATCGTGCCGCAATGCTTACATTTGCGCCGGCTCTCGTTCGAATAGAANNGACCAACTGGTGGCAGTTCGGGCAGTACCATTCGAAGGCGTCCAGAGATCCCTCGGGTCGCGGCACTTCAATAACAACTCCGATGGTTTCACGCGGACGCTGCGGTGAGTGGCGCATGTGCTTGGGCAAAAGGAAAATTTCGCCCTCTTTGATCGGTATTTCCAGCGGCGGCTTGCCGGGCGTTTCCATGATGCGGAGAGAAACGTCACCCTTCAACTGGTAGAAGAATTCCTCCGTCGGATCGTCATGATAGTCGCGCCGCTGGTTGGGACCACCCACCACCGTCACCATCATCTCGCCGTCTTCCCACACCTGCGCGTTTCCCACCGGCGGCTTGAGCTTCTCTTTATTTTCTTCAATCCAGGCCTGAAAGTTGAAAGCCTTCAGCTTCTTGATGGACGCCATCGTGTCTCCTATTTCAGCGGTTTGTAAGCCGTGGCCCTGATTTCAATCAGTAAGTGGGGATGCGGCAACTGATGCACGGCCACCGTGGTTCTCGCCGGACCATCGTATCCGAAGAATTCGCCATACACCTCGTTATAGCCCGCAAAGTCATTCATGTTCACCAGATAAGTGGAAATCTCGACCACGTCCTGCAGCCCCGCGCCTGCACTCTGCAGGATGTCGCGAATGTTCTCGATCACCGCGCGCGTTTGCAGGCGAATGTCGAGCCGCGTAGTGCCGAGTGGATCCACGTCAGCGCCTGCAATTGTGTTGTCGGCACGGCGCGCACTGGTTCCGGACACGAACAGAAAGTCGCCGGCTCGCTTGACGTGCGGATACTTGCCGCGCGGTGCCGCCTTCCCCTCGACGACTTTGCTCTCCGTCCCGCTCATCTTCTCCATCACAGCCGAACGCAGATATTGTTCAGCTCGGAATAGAAATTCAATGAATGCATCCCGCCTTCGCGGCCAATGCCGGAAAGTCCCGCCCCGCCAAACGGCGTTCGCAGATCACGCAAAAACCAGCAATTCACCCAGGTGATGCCCACATTCATTTGCTGAGCGACACGATGACCCCGCTTCAGGTTGCTGGTCCAGATCGACGCCGCGAGCCCATACTTCGTGTCATTGGCCATAGACACCGCTTCTTCTTCGGAATCAAACGGAGCGAC
>PLKR01000315.1:10805-12446 GCA_003140655.1 Acidobacteriaceae bacterium
TGCGTTCCACATAAACGCGCTCCGCGCACAAGCAGACTTGCCCCGTATTAAGAAACACCGCGTCGGCTAATCCGCTCACTGCCTCTTCAAAGTTGCAATCTCCGAACACGATGGCCGCATTCTTGCCGCCCAGTTCAAACGACACCGGCTTCACCGTGGGTGCTACCGCCTTCATGATGGCCGCGCCGGTTCTTGATTCGCCGGTAAATGTCACGGCGTCGACGTCAGGGTGTTGCGTCAGGAACTCTCCCGCGGAAGCCGGCCCGAAGCCATGCACCACGTTATAGACACCATTCGGAATCCTCGCATCCTGCATCGCCTCGGCCAGAAGCGTGGCTGTGACCGGAGTCTCCTCAGAAGGTTTCACTACCACTGTGTTGCCGCAAGCCAGCGCCGGCGCGACTTTCCAGGTGAGCAAGAGCAGCGGCAAGTTCCACGGTGTGATCACACCGACAACGCCCAGGGGCTTCCGCACCGCGTAGTTCAGAGCATTCGTTCCGTCCGGAGTTTCCGTCTGAAACGATTCCATCCCAGACAATCTCACGAGATCGGCAAAGACACGGAAATTAGCCGCCGCGCGCGGAACATCTAGTTTTGACGCCAGGGAGACCGGCTTGCCCGTGTCAGCCACTTCCGCCTGAACAAAACAATCGAACCGCTTCTCAATCGCGTCTGCGACCTTGTGCAGTCCCGCTGCGCGTTCGCGAACTCCGAGTCGCCCCCATTCTCCGCGCAACGCACGCCGAGCCACATGAACAGCCTCGTCCACTTGTACACGGCCGGCTTCGGCGACCTGCGCAACCACCGTTCCGTCCGCGGGATTCACGTCCGCAAACTCGACCTTGCCGGGCACGAAGCGGCCATCAATGTGATTCTGGATTAATTTCACGAGATCCCCAGGCAAGCCCCGGCAATCGTAGCAGGGCTGCGTGAGGGGAAGCAATCTCCGCTCCAGTCTGGTTAGCTGGGTCGCTCTTCCAGATAGCGTTGCAATGCATCACGCCAGGAAGGCATTTCAATTCCGAGAGCCTGCAGACGAGTTGGTGACAAAACGGAATATGCAGGTCGAGGCGCAGGCCGCGCCATCTGCTCGCTACTCACGGGCCGCACGGTTGTGGCAAGTCCCTTGCTCCGGACAATCTCTTGCGCAAACTCAAACCACGTGCAGTTGCCCGTATTGGTCACGTGCACAATTCCGGTTGCATTCTTCCTGCACAATTGAGTGATCGCGCCTGCCAGGTCTCGTGCGTACGTTGGACAACCGCTCTGATCGTTCACCACATCGAGCGCTGGACGGATCGCAGCCAGCTTCAAGATCGTATCTGGAAAGCATTTTCCGCCAGTTCCGAACAGCCACGACGTTCTGGCGATGCAACAATTCGGCATCAACTCCAGCAACTTGATCTCCGCCTCGGCCTTGGTTCGTCCGTACACGCTCTGTGGATTCCNNAGGAATACAAGCCGCGCCCCGACAAGCTTTGCCGCTGTCGCGACATTTGCCGCGCCATCACGGTTCACAGCAAAGGCCAGATCCGGATTGCGTTCGCATCCGTCCACGTCGGTGTAAGCTGCGGCCAACACGATCCACTCTGGGCGTGTTTCCAGCACCGCCTGCTGCACGCGTTTCGCATCGCGGATGTC
>PLKR01000315.1:12517-17332 GCA_003140655.1 Acidobacteriaceae bacterium
GCCTTTCCCGAGATCACCCGGAATCCATGCGCGAAGCCCGCAGGGATCCACAACATGCGCTTGTTCTCGCCCGATAGTCGCACCGCTTCCCAGCGGCCAAAGCTCTGAGCACTCCGGTGCATGTCTACGGCGACATCCAGAATCTCTCCATCGGCAACGCGCACGAGCTTTCCCTGCGGATGCTTTACCTGATAATGCAATCCCCGCAGAACATTGCGGGACGAGCAGGAATGGTTGTCCTGCACAAACCTCTCACTGATTCCTACATCCGCCATCGCCTGCTGGTTGTAGCTCTCGAAGAAAAACCCTCGCTCGTCGCCGAACACCCGTGGTTCGAGGATGAACACCCCGGGCAGAGACGTCGGAAATTGTTTGAGCGCATCCATCGCAGGGCGAACTGCCTGAACTGTATTCATCAGAATACCTTCTCTCGCAAGAGTTGCAGCAGATATGCGCCATATGTATTGTTCTTCATCGAGTTACCAATTTGCTCCACCTGCTCCGCCGTAATGTAACCGGAGCGCAACGCGATCTCTTCGGGGCAGGCCACCATCAGCCCTTGCCTTTTTTCGATGGCTTGAATATACAGCGACGCATCCATCAAGGATTCGTGCGTGCCTGTGTCCAGCCAGGCCATGCCTCGTCCCATCACCACTACTTCCAATTGGCCGCGCTCCAGGTATGCCTTGTTCACGTCGGTGATCTCCAATTCTCCCCGCGCACTGGGTTTCAGCGACTTCGTTATCTTGACCACCTGGTCATCGTAAAAATAAAGCCCGGTCACGGCGTAACGCGATTTCGGATGCTTGGGCTTTTCCTCGATGCTAAGGGCTCGCCCGGCGCCGTCGAATTCCACAACTCCATACCGTTCGGGATCGTGGACGGGATACGCGAATACACGTGCGCCCCGAGTCTTAGTTGCCGCGTACCGCAGATCCTTGGCCAGGTCGTGCCCGTAAAAAATATTATCGCCCAGCACCAGGGCGCAAGGGCCGGCCCGAAGAAACGCCTCACCCAGCAAGAAAGCCTGCGCGATTCCTTCCGGTTTCGGCTGCACCAGGTATTGCAACTGGATGCCAAACTGACTTCCGTCTCCCAGCAGCGTTTGAAACTTGAGCACGTCCTCTGGAGTGGTAATAAGAAGGATGTCGCGAATCCCCGCCAGCATCAGGGTGCACAGCGGGTAATAGATCATGGGCTTGTTGTAAACCGGGAGCAGGCTCTTCCCCATGGCGTGCGTAACGGGATACAAGCGGGTTCCCGACCCTCCCGCCAAAATGATCCCCTTATAACCCGTAGGTTTCGATGCTTGCATCATAGGGCGCTTCTTCGCTGGCCTGCGGCCGCGATTCAACGCTGCAATTCAACCGCATTGATTCAAGAAGAGTAGTGCGTTTCAATCCACTGCCGGTAACTGCCGCTGGTTACATCGCGGACCCACTCTTCATTCTCCAAGTACCATTGTACGGTCTTCCGAATTCCGCTCTCAAACGTTTCCAGCGGACGCCAGTCTAGTTCCCGCTCAATTTTGCTTGCGTCCATGGCGTAACGCCGGTCGTGTCCAGGGCGGTCCTTCACATACGTAATCAGGCCGCGGCACGGCGCCCCACGGCGCCCTGCAATCTCATCCACAATGTCACAGATCGTTTCCACGATATCGATGTTCCGCTTCTCATTCCAGCCACCGATGTTGTACGTCTGCCCCACTCGTCCTCGGGCGAGCACCGTTGCGATGGCTTCGCAGTGATCCTCAACATAAAGCCAGTCGCGCACGTTCTGTCCGTCGCCGTAAACGGGGAGAGGTTTACCGTCACGCGCGTTCAGGATCATCAACGGTATCAATTTTTCCGGGAACTGAAAGCGNNGCTTTCGACGCGGCGTACGGGCTATTGGGCGCATAAGGAGTTGTTTCAGAGAAAGCCGGGTCCTCTGTGCCCAACGAGCCATACACTTCATCCGTTGAAACGTGCAGAAAGCGGAAGTCGATTCTCTCCTGTTCAGCCAGACCGCCCCAATATGCCCGTACCTCTTCCAGCAGTGCGAAAGTTCCATCCACATTCGTGCGGATGAAATCATCCGGTCCCCGGATGGAGCGATCTACATGGCTCTCGGCGGCAAAATGCACGATGGCACGCGGCTTGCGGCGTTCCAGCAGGCCTCGTACCTGGCCACGGTCTGCAATGTCTCCATGCACAAATTCGTACCGGCGCTCGTTTGCGAGAAGTTCCAGGTTGCACAGATTTCCCGCGTATGTAAGTTTGTCCAGATTCACAATTGAAGCTGAATCCCGCTCCATCCGTTGCAGGATGAAATTGGAACCGATAAAACCTGCCCCACCAGTGACGAGGATCGTGTTTTCCATATCGTGGAAGTGCTCTGGATCACCAGACGCGACCGCTCGCCAGCGCCAGACGCAAGCGAACCGTCAATTGTAAACAAAAAGGACGGGATTCCCCGTCCTTTGTTGGAACATTCGGTTTCAGCGTTAGAGCGAAAATTTTCCGAGCAGCTGCGCGGGTGGTCGTATTATGCTGTTTTTCGCTGCGCGGTTGGCGTGGCAGTTGTCTCGCGCCCAAGCGGCTCTCGGGCTCGGTATCCCCGCCAACTCCCAGCCCATCATTTCGAAACACGCCCGCTCGATCTCGGTAGCGATCTGCGGACCCACCGGTCGATCTTAGGGATGGAATCTTGGGGAAATCAGATCGCCGGCGTGAGCCACGCCGCACCCGACTAAAGGACTCGAATGCAGGCGCAGCGCGCTCCAATTTGAAAACCTTCCCCCGCGCCTGTATAAATCTGGGAGCGGACCTCCGTGCCCGACAAACCCTCTAACCCCGGCCCTAATCCTCAGCCGCGCGGCGCGACCATCATCGCCGCCGGGTTGCTGCTCGCCGCTTTGGCGCTAGTCATCCTTTACACCAGTCGCGGAGCTTTCCTGAGTCCGGTGGCTTTGGTTGTGGTAGCTGCCATCGGCGTGGCCGCGTTGCTCTTGCAACTGCGCTTGCGTCCCGATCTCTCTTCCGTTCGAGCTTCTTCCGCTCGAGGTCCGCTTTGGCTCAACGCATTTGGCGTTGTCTGCGCCATCGGAGCCTTATTCGCCGATGTCCTTCACCTCAACGGAGTGTTCATGCTCATCGCCGCGCTCGCCGCCGTCGTGTCCTTCGCGGTCGGCGGCATTATCATTTTGAACGCCCTGCGCAAACACCGGTGACCCCGGCGTCCGGCCTCAGGCTTCCGGCCTCCCGCCGCTGACCTTTATCGAAGCCTTATTTTGTTGGGATCTGAAACAAGAAACTTCAAGACCCGATGGCTAAGGCCGGCAGCCGAAAGCCGAGCGCCGGAAGCCCGTCACGGCTTGAATTCCACCGCCACCGTCGTCTCGACCACCACCGGCTGGCCGTCAACGCGGTAAGGTTTGAAGCGCCACCAACGCATCGCATCCATCGCGGCCTGTGCCAGCACTTCCGGCCCATTCACTGCGTGCATATCCAACACTGACCCGTCGCGTCCCACCACCACATCCAGCACGATTACTCCTTGCAAATTCGCCGACCGCGCCGCTTCGGGATAGTCGGGATCCACGCGGTGAGTCACCAGCTTCTCCATCACGTCGGCCGGGACACGGGTCTGAAGCTGCTGCAACTCCATTGTTTTTTCGTTTTTCTCCAGGCCGGACTCCACATCTTCCCATTCGCGATTCCAGCGCCACCACAGAACTGCCAGTACGACGGCGGCCGACAGCAACAAGATGATCCATTCCCGCCCACGCCGGCTTCGGGTAGGAGGCTGCGCACCTCCCGACCCCCCACTCTCTGAGCCTTTTCCTGCGGCGGTTTCGATTGGAATCGTCGCGGGTACGCTCAGCTCCGGTTCCACTTTCGCTTTTTCCGCCCAAACGCGAATCGCCGTCTGCTGCTCCGCCGACAGCCCGACAAACTCCATCCCCGAGCGCAGTTTGTCGTGATGCCGCACCAGCGCCCGGGTGCGCAGGTGGTCCGACGCCAGCGGCAGCCGGATATGCACCCCCACCGCCTCGCCCGGCAACAATTCTCCCGCCAGCACAACGGCCACTCCGTCCTCACTTAAGTTGACCGACCGCCCTGGCAAGGTATCGGGAATCCCCGAACGCAACACGGTCACATACAGCGGCATCTCCACGCGGTATCGCAGCCCACGCCGCCGCGAAGGTTGATCCCGCCCCTGTGCTTGTGCCGCCACTACCATCTCGATGCCCTTTGCGACAAAGCTAGTTCACCACAGAGACACTGAGACACCGAGAAGAACAATACAAGGTCTTCTCTGTGTCTCTGTGACTCTGTGGTGAAAGCATTTTCTGTCAGCGCCGCAGCTCGACAATCTCGCTCCCGTTTGCCACCAACACGACGCTCGCCATTCCAATGAACAGCCCATGTTCCACTACTCCCGGCATATCGCTAAGCTGCCGCGCCAGACCATCTGCATCCGGAATCTGCCCGAACCGGCAATCAAGAATATAGTTGTTCTCGTCAGTCAAGTACGGCTGCCCATCCGCTCCCCGCCGCAACCCCACTTCCGCGCCCAGTGCCTCAATCTTCTTCACCACCACCGCCTGCGCGAACTTGATCACTTCCACCGGCAGCGGAAACCTTCCCAGCACCGGAACTCTCTTGGTCGCATCGGCCACAATCACAAGCTGCTTCGTGGCCGAGGCCACAATCTTTTCCCGCAGCAGCGCCCCGCCCCCACCCTTAATCAACCGCAATTGCGGATCAACTTCGTCCGCGCCGTCCACGGTCACGTCGATCTGCTGACATTCATCGAGCGTGGTGAGCGGAA
>PLKR01000296.1 GCA_003140655.1 Acidobacteriaceae bacterium
GCCCCGCGCTGCAATGCGGCCACAATGTTTTCCTGGTAGCCGACGGAAGACACCATGACGACACGAGCCTCGGGATGCGCCTGGACGATCTTCTCGGCGGCTTCGATGCCCTCCATCTGCGGCATGGTGATGTCCATGAGCACGATGTCGGGATGAGTGCGCTCGAACTCGCTGATGGCGGTCAACCCGTCCCCGGCCTCGGCCGCCACCTGCCCGCCAAAGCTTTCGATCATGCGGGCCAGATTCTTGCGCGCGAACACGGAATCGTCCACGATCAAGTAGCGGATCGGCTGGCCGTCCTTGCTGCGTTTCACTGGTGCGAACTGCTCCATAACAGCCTCCTCAAACTAATTCATCACGGCGGTTTCCCGCCGGCCAAATGACTCAGGTCGCAGGACCTGGTTCAGCAGGACCTGGTTCAGTAGGACTTGGGTCAGCAACTCGTTCTAGCGTCCGGCGCGGAGTGCTTTTCCCGCCCCGCCAATCTCCCCCCGGTTTTCATGCCGGCCACAAAGAGCCTGCAAAGTGGACGAAAGCACGTCCAAAGCCACCACCCGCGTGGCATAGCCGCGCTCAATGGCGGCCTTTGGCATGCCGAAGACCACNNCGTCGTCGCCCATGCCGGTCATCAGTACCGCGATTGCGAGCGAGCCAAACTCCTCAGCCACGCTACGAAACAAAACGTCCACGCTCGGCCGGTGGCCATTAACCCGCTCGTCGTCATTGAGGACCACCAAGTCTCCCATGGCCAGCCGCTTCACTCTCATATGCCGGCTTCCAGGGCAGATCAGCACGCGCCCGGCCTGTAGCATGTCGCCCGATTGGGCTTCCTTTACGCGCAGCGAGCACAGCTCGTCCAGGCGGCGCGCAAACATGTCGGTGAAGCCCTCGGGCATGTGTTGCACCACCACGATCGCTCCCGGAAAGTCCGGAGGCAGTTGGGCCAGCAGAAACTCGAGGGCTTGTGGACCTCCGGTGGAAATTCCAATCGCCACCAATTTGTCGGGCAGGGGGGCGGCCTTTCCAGCCGAGGTTTTTTCCGGAGATGCCGGCACTCCCCGTAAAGTTTCCGGGCGGACAATCTTGCAATCGGCAGCCGCATGAATTTTGGCAATCAACTCCGTCGCCATTTCGGCCATGTGCGCCGAGGCATCCTGCGGTTTGGTGACGAAATCGAAGGCCCCCAGCCCCAACGCCTTCAAGGTGACGGAAGCGCCTTCAGTGCTGTGAGAACTGACCACGATGACCGGCACCGGGTGCAAGCGCATAATCTCTTTNNTTGGGTTGTAACTCTTCGATCTTCTTCAGGCAGAAGTTTCCATCCATCGCCGTGCCCACCACCTCGATGGACGGGTCTGCCTCCAGGATCTGCGGGATGAGCTTGCGCATCAAGGCGGAATCATCCACCACCAGCACGCGTATCTTTTTCATGTTCAAGCTTGACCTCCGGCGGCGCTCAGAGCCTGCCGGGCGCGATCGGCATGGTTCACCAAGAGTCCGCACTTGGCCAGGCCAGCCGCTTCCGGACGCATGCGCGCGACATGTTCCACGACCGCAGGCAGATTCAGGATCAGCACCACATGCCCGTTGCCCAGAATCGAAGCGCCGTTTACCAGATCGGTGGAGAAGGTCTGGTCGTCTAAAGCCTTGATGACCAGCTCTTCTTCCCCTTCCAAAGTGTCCACGGCCAACCCGTATCTTTTCTCCCCGACGGTAATGACCAGGATGAACAGTTTGCGCGATTTCCGGTCTGCATCGGCCGCGGGAGGACGTCCCAGGCGCAGCAGCGGGAGCACCTGGTTGCGCAACTGCAGCACTTCGTAGTTGTCGACCTGATGGACTTCGGACTCGAACGTGCGGGCAATCTGGCTCACCGCGTTCAGCGGGATAGCATACAAGCGCTGCTCCACCCAGAACATCAGGGCCTTGATGATGGCCAGCGTGAGCGGCAGCTTCAGGCGGAAGGTCGTGCCCTGGCCCACATGAGTCTCCACCTGAATCGTGGCCTTCAGCCGCATGAGCACGCTCTGCACCACGTCCATTCCGACCCCGCGTCCGGAAACTTCCGTGACCTCTTGCGCCGTGCTGAATCCGGGCCGGAAGATGAGGTCAAGAGTCTCGGCTTCACTCAAACGCGCCGCTTCTTCCACCGTCAGCATTCCCAGTTCGATCGCTTTGCTGCGAATCTTTTGCGCATCGATGCCCCGCCCATCGTCGATAATCTCGACCACCACCTGATTGCCCTGGTGATAGGCATTCAGCCGGATCTTTCCCCGCGGCGGCTTGCCCTGGCTCCGGCGTTGCTCGGCCGGTTCGATGCCGTGACTCACCGCGTTCCGCACCAGATGTGTCAGGGGCTCGGCGATGGCGTCGAGGATTCCTTTATCGAGGTCGGTCTCCTGTCCACTCAGTTCCAGATCCACTTCGCGGCCGCATTGCCGCGCCACATCGCGCACGATGCGCGGGAAGCGACGGAACAACTGGTCCACCGGCACCATGCGAATTTTCATCACCGAGCGTTGCAGATCATTCAGCACTCTGGCTTGGAAAGCCATGGCATCGGCAAACTTGCCGCGCAACGGTTCCTTGGGATAGCGCTTGCCAAGCTCGCCGAGCGCCTGCTGCAGCATCGACTTGCCAATGATGAGTTCGCCCACCAGGTTGAGCACGTTGTCGATGCGCCCCGCCTCGACGCGCAGTGTGTTTTCCATCAAAGCTTGCGGCAGAATCGGTTCCGCCGCCGCGGGTTGTGGCTTGCTGGGCCCCGGCTGGGCCGGAGCCGGGGTTGCCGAAGCTGGGGTTCCTGAAGCTTGATTAGCTGAAGCCGGGGTCGCGGCAATTGCAGCCTCGGGCGCCGGCGCCGCGGACTGCTCGGCAATTTGTGGGGAGGTTTTGGCCGGTGACGCGGCCTGGATCAGAGTCACGTTGATCTCGCCCGCAATCGTCGGAATGGCGCACTTGGCGGCGATCTGTTCTTCTGTTTGCAGGCTGGCAAAGATGAACTCTACTTGCCGGGAGGCGGCTGCCGATTTCGCATCCGGGCGCACCACCAGTACCCGACCGATCGCTCGGATCGCGTTCTGAATCAGTTGCCGCGCGGCGATCGGCATGCTGCAGTGAGGATCGATTTTCACCACGATGTCGTACAGCCCCAAGCCAGCAGCCTGCGCCTGGGCCAGACCGCGCTTTTCCGCATCCGTCCAGTCTTTGTCGGATCGTGCGGCGGGCTCTACGGGTTTTTTCTTGCGCCGCGCTTTCTCGGCCGCCGGGGCCGCCGTCAGCTCGTTGATTTTTTGCCGCAGGCTTTCCGTGGCGGGCATCGGGCCTCCGCCATGGTAGGCCGCGAGCATTGCCGCAAAGACGTCTGCGGCCGCCAGAGCGATTTCCGCCAGCGCCCCGTGGGCGGCTGCGCTCTCCAGCGATAGCGCATCCTCGAACTGGTGCGCCAGTTCGCTCAACTCGCGCAGCCCGCACGCCGCCGAGTCGCCCTTCAGCGTGTGCACCGTCCGGCGTATCGAACGCACGATCTCCTCATCGCCGGGATGATTCTCCAGCTTCAGAGATTCTTCGTTCAGCGCCTGCAGCAGTTCCTGCGAGGTCTCAAAAAACAGTTCCCGCAGTTCCGCTCCGCGCTCATCGGGAGGATTCGTCACTCGCGCACCTCAATCCGCTGGTAAGCCGTGCCGCTGTCGCGATGCACCATGTGGAACTTCTCGGTCAGGCCCAGCAGGCTCTCCGCGTGGCCCACGAACAGGTAGCCGCCGGGGTTCAGGCAGCGGTAAAACTTTTCGACCAGCCGCTTCTGCTCCGCCTCGTCGAAGTACATCATCACGTTACGGCAGAAGATCACGTCATTGCGCTGCGGCAGATATTCCGTCTTCAGGTTGTGAAAATCGAAGTGGATCATCTCCTTCAGCGCTTTCTTGACCGCATAGCGGTCGCCGACCTTATCGAAGTAACGCAGGCGGAAGGTGTAATCCACCGTCGCCATTTGATGCTCGTTGTAAAACCCTTCTTGCCCGATGCGCAACACGGAATAACTAATATCGCTGGCCAGGATTTCCACGCGCCAGGGCGGAGGAATCAAGGGTTTGGGCAGCGTTATCTCGACCGGCAGCGGATTGCGCAAGTAATAGTAGGCGAGCGTGTCGGCTGCCATCATTGCCAGCGTGTAGGCCTCCTGCCCGGTGGAGCAGCCCGCGCTCCACACCCGCACCGAATATTCCCGGTGCGCCTGCTTGCGTTTCAGCAGCTCCTCCAAAACGTATTTTTGGTACAGATCCAACTGCGCCTTGTGCCGGAAAAAGCTGGTTTCGTTGACCGTCAGATTCTCCACCAGCTTGGCCAGTTCGGCCTTGCCCTCATGGCTGATCAGCAGCCGGTAATAGGCGTAGAAGGAATCGGCGCGGCATTCCTTCAGCCGCCGCAGCAGGCGGTCCTGCAGGAAGTGCGTGCGGCGTTCGTCGAAGTGCATGCCGCACTCCTGGTACACCAGCGCCTGCAACAGCCGCAGTTCCGCATCCGTCAAGATAGGAGCAGGTGCCGCTCCGGTTGTGCTCATTCGTTCTCTCGTTCCCCGTGCCCGAGTTTCATTCTCTGTCCGTTGCGCAGCCCAGCGGCCCGCTTGGCTCAACGACGCTTCGTCCGCCGAGCCTAGCGCGCCGACGTTCCCCGCGCTTCCGCCTTGGCGCTCTTGCCTTCCGCGCTCCCGTTTTCCTGCAGCAGGCTGGCCGGAGCCAATAGTTTTGTGATGTCCAGCAATACGATCAGGCGGCCTCGAACCTTGCCCAATCCCGTGACGCAGTTCAGTCCGCCTTCCTGGAATGCGGCTGGCGCAGCCTCGACGTCTTCTCCGGGAATCTTCAGTACCTCCGTCGCCGAGTCCACGATCAATCCCGCCAGTTTGCCGGAGTGCTCCACCACCAGGATCCGGTTGTGCTTTTTCAGCGCGGCCTGTTTATCGCCAAAGCGCTTCCGCAAGTCCATTACCGACACGATCTTGCCCCGCAGGTTAATCACACCCTCCAGATAATCGGGCGCGTCAGGGACGGCGGTGATTTCTGGCACACGCACGATTTCGTGCAGCGAAGTGATGGGCACGCCATAGGTCTCGCGCCCCACCTGGAAGCCCACGATATGGAGTTCGCGGTTCATCCTTGTCCTAGTAGTGGCTTGCTGCCGCAGCCCGCCGGCTGGCTTGCGATTTCTCGTCAGGCGCGGCCTGCCGCGAAGCTTCTTCCAGCGTGAAGCGGTCCATGAAGTCGAGCAGGCCGCGCGACATCTTGGACATCTGCTCCGCCGACGCCGCCAATTCGGTCGAGCCGGAAGTCGACTGCTGCACCAGTTCGCGCATCCGCTCCATGGCTTTGACCACGGCGTGCGCTCCCGAGGCCTGTTCTTCCACCGCGGAGTTGATCTCGTGCGTGATTTCGTTCAGCCGCGTCGTAGCCCGGGCGATCTGCGAGGAGCCATGGGATTGTTCGTTGGTCGCCGCGCCGATTTCCTGGGCAAACTTGTACACCTCGGTGACCACGTTCGAGATCTTGCGCAGCGCCCCGTTCAATTCGCCGCCCAGATCCAGGCCTNNNNTCTGGATCAGTTCCGAAATTTCCTTGGTCGACTGCGCCGACTTTTCCGCCAGCTTGCGGACTTCATCCGCCACCACCGCGAAGCCCAGGCCGTGCTCACCGGCCCGCGCCGCTTCGATGGCCGCGTTCAGCGCCAGCAGGTTGGTCTGTTCCGCGAGATCGTCGATGACTTCGATG
>PLKR01000137.1:0-5951 GCA_003140655.1 Acidobacteriaceae bacterium
GAGCGGCGGTCGCGGCGCAGGAAACCTACGAGCACATAGGTGGAGATCGCCATCAGCTCCAGGCCGATGAAGATGAGCACGATGTCGAACCCGGCGGCCATACACATCATTCCGACGACCGACAGCAGCATTAGCGTGTAGTATTCGCCGTGGTTCTCATGCTCGGTCTGCATGTATCGCATGGACATGAGGATGGAGATGGCAGTGCTCGCGAGGAACAGGTAGAAAAAGTAGAGGGCAAAGCGGTCCATCAGCATGGTGCGCATCATGCCGAGCGAACCCACGGATTTATTCGCCTCCATCCAGGCCTGAATCTTGTACACGCCACCGGCGGCGAATAGTACTCCGATGAAGGCGGTGACGCCGTTGATCCACTTGCTCTCGGGCGGGATCATGAGATCGATGAGCAGGATGCCGAGAGCAAACAGAGTGAGCAGAGTGATGGGCAGGGCCATCACATAGTCATTCCAGTTGAATGTGGGCGCGCCCACTAGTTCTTCCCCTTGGTTGATTGCACCGCGCGAGGCGGATCGGTCACGGAAGCTGTGGTCGCGACGGGCGCTGGTTTCGTTTCCGGTTGCGCCGCCGGCTGAAGCGCAGCATTCATCGCGCCCCCCGCCTGCGGATTGCGCACGTCCTGTACGATCTGGTTCACCGGCTGCTCAAGAATCTGGAAAAACGGCTTGGGATAGAGGCCGATCCAGAAGGCCATGATGAGAAGCGGCACAAACGTCAGTACCTCGCGCGGCGTCAGGTCGTGCAGCTTTTCGTTTTTCGGATTGGTGACCGTGCCAAAGAAGACGCGCTGGTAAAGCCACAACAGATACGCGGCGGCTAGAACGACGCCGGGTACGGCCCATGCCGCCCATCTCCAACTCACCATGAAAGTGCCGAGCATGATGTAGTACTCTCCGACGAAACCGTTGAGCAGCGGAAGTCCCATCGAAGATAGGAACATGATCAAGGTGATGGTGGCGTAGACGGGCATCACGGTTGAGATGCCGCCGTATTCGGCGATCTCGCGAGTGTGGCGGCGTTCGTAGAGAATTCCCACGATCAAGAACAGCGCCCCGGTCGAGATGCCGTGATTGATTTGTTGTAAGACCGATCCGCTCAGCGCGAGCGGCGTGAGGGCGAAGATTCCCAGGGTACAAAAGCCGAGATGGCTCACCGAGGAATAGGCCACCAGCTTCTTCATGTCCTTTTGCATCAGAGAGACAAGCGCGCCGTAGAGGATAGCAATGATGGAGAGAGCGATCATCCAACCGCGGACTCTGCCATGCGTTAGTACGTCGGGGAAAAAGGGCAGCGAGAAGCGGATGAATCCGTACGTTCCCATCTTCAGCAGAACGCCCGCCAGGATGACCGAGCCGGCGGTCGGCGCTTCCACGTGAGCATCAGGCAGCCAGGTGTGAAAGGGGAACATCGGGACTTTAATGGCGAAGGCAAAGAAGAAGGCGAAGAACAGCAGCGTGGCGATGGTCGGTCCGTGGACTGGGTCGGAGTAATAGATTTGAGGCGCGGTCTTGTAAAGTTCAGGAATGCTGAACGTNNTAAAGTTTGCGCGGGCCGCCCCAGATGCCGATCAGCAAGTACATCGGGACCAGCATGGCTTCCCAGAAAACGAAGAAGAGGAAGAAATCGAGCGCCATAAAGACGCCGAGCATGCCAGTCTGCAAGATTAAGAACCAGACGTAGTATTCCTTGACGCGGTTTTCGATGGCGGTCCAGGACGAGAGGATCGAGATCCAGCCCAGCAGCGTAGTAAGCATGATGAGCAGAAACGAAATGCCGTCGATACCGATCACGTAGCCCGCGCCGATCGAGGGGATCCAGTTGTTGGGCGCGCCCTCGATGAACTTGAAGCGGTCGGCACTCTGCATCTGCTCCCAGAACCACGGCACCAGCGGCAGGGAGACCAGGAAGCCGCCGAGCGCGAACAGGTTCGCGATCCAGCGGATGGCGTCCTTGTTCTGCTTGGGGACGAACAGGAGCACAAGCGCGCCCACNNCTAGCTACTAGCTTTTGACGTTAAGCTAGGAGCTAGCAGCTAGAAGCTGCATTTCAGTGATACACGTAATAAAAAACGAAACCTACTAATCCGGCCGTCATCACCAGCGCGTACCACTGGACCAGGCCCCATTCAAACAGGCGCGCTGGATACGACAGCATACGCGCCAGAATTGCCGGTCCGTTGACGCCGATGCCGTCGATGATCCACTTATCCCACCAACTGGAAATTGTCGCCGTCAGGCGCGTGATCCAGCCTGCGGCGTTGACTGCGCCATCCACCACATTTGTGTCGAACCACGCGGACGCTTCGCCGAGTCCCAGCACGCCGAGGCGGACTTCTCCCAGCTTGCGGCGGCCGGTGAACACGTAGTCGTAACCTTCGTCCACGTAATACTTGTTGAGCAACACGTTGTAGACCGGCGGAGAAGCTACGGCGATAGGCTCGGGGTAGCCTTTGTCGGCGTGGCGATAGTTTCTCCACGCCATGCCCCACCCAATACCCGCAGCAGCCAGCGACAGCCCCATCAGCAGCCACTCTGTGCTCGTGTTGCGTTCTTCTTCTTTCTCGCCAGCCGCAAGCTGGCCAGCTCTTCCCTGTTCCTCGAGCACCTGAGCCTCTGTTGCGAAGACGGGCTCAAGAAATTTCGTGAAGCGGTCGGAGCCGCCGAGGCTGTGCGGCCAGCCCAACCATCCGGCGACCACGGCGCAGAGTGCAAGTACGACCAGCGGCGCGGTCATCGACACGGGCGATTCGTGAATGTGGTGCTCCACCTCATGGCTCATGCGTGGGTGGCCATGGAAAGTCAGATACATCAGGCGGAACATGTAAAACGCCGTCATCAAAGCCGTGGCGTAGCCGACATACCAGAGCAAGCGGTAAGCGCCACCTTCGCGCGACCAGGTTTCCCAGAGAATGGCGTCTTTCGAAAAGAATCCCGCAAATGGGAAAATGCCGGCGATCGCGAGTGTGGCGATAAACATGGTGCGGTGCGTGATCGGGATTCGATCGCCCAGATCGCCCATGTTGCGCATATCCTGCTCGCCACTCATGGAGTGAATGACGGAGCCTGCGCCGAGAAACAGCAGCGCCTTGAAGAAAGCATGCGTGAAGACGTGGAAGACGCCGGCCGCGAATGCTCCTACGCCGAGCGCGAGAAACATGTAGCCGAGCTGCGAGACTGTGGAGTAGGCCAGCACGCGCTTGATGTCGTTTTGCACGAGGCCGATGGAGGCGGCGAAGATGGCGGTGAGAGCGCCGACGATGGCAACCGTCTTCATCGATGTGGGTGCGAGCACGAATAGCGCGTTCGAGCGCGCGACCATGTAGACGCCCGCAGTCACCATGGTGGCGGCATGGATGAGCGCGGAAACCGGTGTGGGGCCTTCCATGGCGTCGGGCAGCCAGACGTAGAGCGGAAGTTGCGCCGACTTGCCGCAGGCGCCGACGAAGAGCAGCAGAGTCGCGGCGGTAATGTAGGGATCACCGATGGCGAAGCGTCCGCTGTGCGCCAGCTGCGTGACGTCCGTGAACCGAAGCGAACCGAAGATCCAGGCGATGAAGAACATTCCCAGCAGAAATCCGGCGTCGCCGATGCGGTTGACGATGAACGCCTTGTTGCCCGCATCGGTGGCGGACTTGCGGTGGAAATAGAAACCGATCAGCAGATACGAGCACAGCCCCACGCCTTCCCAGCCGACGAACATGAGCGCATAGTTGTTGGCCAGGATGAGCGTCAACATGGAGAACATGAAGAGGTTGAGGTATCCGAAGAAGCGGTAGTAGCCACCGTCATGCGCCATGTAACCGACGGAATAAATATGGATCAGCATGCCGACGCCGGTAACGAACAGCAGCCAGATGCTGGAAAGCGGATCGAGCAGGAAGCCGGCGTCGGCCCTGAAGGCAGCCTGAGACCCGTCATGAATCGCGTAGTTCTTGTGGCCGGTGTCGGTGCCGAGCCAGGTGTAGAGGATGGTCTCGTACGGCTTATGAAAATTTTCTGGCGTTGATGACCAGGCTGAATATTGCCAGACCGCACCGCAGGCCATAAGGAACGCGAGCACGATGGTGCCCACGCAAACGGCGCTGACCGTAGCCTTCTGCAGCTTGCGGCCGAAGAAGAACATGATGGTCGCGCCGAAGGCCGGCAGCAGCGGGATTAGCCAGATGTGGGAAAGAAAAAACATAAATTCAGCTTCTAGCTCCTAGCTCCTGGCTCCTAGCTCAGGCGCATGACCCGATTGGGTCCCCCGAGAAGCTAGCAGCTAGAAGCTGTCTTTCTACCATTTCAGCAAGTTCACTTCGTCTATGTTCACCGTCTCCTTGTTGCGGAAGAAGGCGATCAGAATGCCGAGGCCGACCGCGGCTTCGGCGGCGGCATCGGTGATTACAAAGATGGCGAAGACCTGGCCGTGCAATCCTCCCCACATGCGAGAGAAGGCAACCAGGTTCAGGTTTACGGCGTTCAGAATCAACTCGATCGACATCAGGACGATGACCACGTTGCGGCGCGTCAGCACGCCGATCACGCCGAGCAGGAACAGGGCTGCGCCGAGCACCAGATAGTGTAGCGTCGTGATGTGGAGTACGGATTCCATAACGTGCAAGCAAGTCGTAGCAAGCTACGTCTCTACATCTAAATCCTCTTCTTCGCCATCACCACCGCTCCGATGATCGCCACCAGCAGCAGCAGCGAGGCGATCTCGAAGGCGAACATGTATTGTCCGTATAACATCGTTGCCACCCTTTGCGTATTGTTGTTTTCCACCGTCGACAGCGCGTGGGTGGGGAAGATGTTCTTCCCTTTCGCATACACGGCGATAAATAATCCTCCCAACGCGGTTGCCGCAATTGTTCCCACCACCCATTGACTGTTGAATTGCCGCTCCTTCATGGAGCGCTCAATGCTGACCAGCATGATGACAAACAGGAACAGCACCATAATGCCGCCGGCGTAAAGGATGATTTGCACGCCAGCGACGAACGGGGCATACAGCATCAGATAAATGGACGCCTGCGCCAGCAGCGTAACAATCAGCGCCAGCGCCGAATGCACCGGGTTTCTGCGCGTGATCACCAGGATGCCCCCAATGAGCATGATCCCGGCGAGCAGGTAAAAGAAAAATGGAGTCGCTACGGGTGCCATATNNCCCAAGCCCATGGGCAGCAGGACTTTCCATCCCATCTGCATGAGCTGGTCAAAGCGATAACGCGGGAACGTGCCGCGAAACCATATATAGACGTACATGAATCCGGCAACTTTAGTCGAAAACCAGAAAATGTCCTGCACTCGCGCGCTTACGGCGGGAACGAAGAGAACGAGGCCAATCAAACCAAGGACAATGCCGAATCCCGCGAGGCCGATGGTTTGAACGCGGAAAAGAGGATGCTTCGGCATCCGAATCGTGTTGTAGAAACACATCGCGGCAAGAAAAAGGAACGTGATGCCGGGGATGTAAGAGAACGCCCGCTCCCAAGTGGGGCCGTTCAGAAGATTCGGAAACGGCCGCAGCCATCCGCCCAGCCAGAGCGTGACCGCGATGGAAGACACCGCGATCATGGCGGAGTATTCGGCCAGGAAGAACAACGACCAGCGGAAGCCGCTGTACTCGGTGTGGAAGCCTGCGGTCAGTTCGGATTCAGCCTCGGCCAAGTCGAAGGGCGCGCGGTTGGTCTCGGCAACCATGGCCACGGCAAAAATGAAGAAAGCGATCAAGCCAAGCGGAAAGAATTTGAAGATGAACCACATGCCCTGCGCCTGCTGCGCCTGAACGATGCCAATCATGCTGAGGGTTCCGGTTCCACTCGCGTTCAGGCTGGTCATCAAAACCGCTGAGACTACCGCTAGTCCCATCGCAATTTCATACGACACCATCTGCGCGCTCGACCGCAGCGCACCCATCAGCGGATAGTGCGAGTTCGACGCCCAGCCCGCCAT
>PLKR01000137.1:6015-6224 GCA_003140655.1 Acidobacteriaceae bacterium
TTGAGCAGCAGCTTGATGGCGTCGGCGATCGGTTGCAGCAAGCCGTGCGGACCGACGCGCATGGGGCCGAGCCGCACCTGCATGTGAGCGAGAATTTTGCGCTCGAGCCAGTTCATCGCGATCACCGCAACCGAGAGCCCCGCGAAAACCAGCATGATGTAAACCAGCACCCAGAACATGTTTCCCGCGGCGCCGGGGGTCTTGTCGCT
>PLKR01000137.1:6229-6453 GCA_003140655.1 Acidobacteriaceae bacterium
CGGCACATCAAGTCGAGCGCCTGCAGATTCACGAACGACGGTGGCCGCACGCGCACGCGGTAAGGCTGTGTCGAACCGTCGCTCACGATAAAGTATCCCAGCTCGCCTTTCGGCGCTTCAATCGAGTGGTACACCTCGCCCGCCGGCGGCTTCATGACTTTCGGCACTTTCGCCATGATGGGCCCCTCGGGCAGCGCGTCCACAGCCTGCTCGATGATGCGCAC
>PLKR01000256.1:0-2304 GCA_003140655.1 Acidobacteriaceae bacterium
AGGTCGGAGCTTTGCAGAACACTTTGAAATCCGCTCCACACCTGCACATGACGTTGAGCCGCTATGCCGCAATTCGGAGTATACAGGTTGCTCAAACAGCGGCGTGCAATCGGCTGCACGATATTGGGCAGCGCCTTGCCCGGTGGTTGCTAATGACTCAGGACAGAGTAGATTCAGGATCGCTGCCCATCACTCATGATTTTCTCGCAACGATGCTAGGGACGGATCGACCTACCGTGAGCGTGGCAGCCGCTGTTTTGCAGAGGAGGAAGGTCATCGAGTACACCCGTGGCGCAGTGGAGATCGTGAACCGCAAGAGACTTGAAAACTGCGCCTGTGAATGCTACGCGGTGATCCGACATTACGATGGCGAGCTCGGCTTGAAATAAAACCGCGGCGAAGACTAGCCCTGTGTTTAGTCGGCGACCTTAGGAACGTTGTTGTCGTAAAATCGCCGGCCTCCGCCTTCGGCGGCAAAAAAAGGGCGCCGGGATTTTTCCGGCGCCACAGGTCTCGCGAGATGCGGTCACACGAGGGTTACCTACCAGAAAATTTATTTGCTCTCCGCGATGGGGCTCGCGCCTAAATCGCGACGGCCGTTGACTGCGGTGCGCGCCGCGCGTGCAGCCGGCATATTAGCGGCGGCGGCTCCGTAGCGCTCCAGCAGAACTGGCGCCATGGCGTTTTCCGCTTCCTTGACGAAGATCATTTGATTCTCCGAAGCCATATCCACGCGGACAAAGTCGCCCAGCTTCACCTGGCTTGTAGCAACCAGATTGGCCAGCGGGAAAACCAGGTAGCGTTCGATCGCCCGCTTCAGGTGCCGCGCACCGTAACGCGGGTCAGTACCCTCCCTAAGCAGAAACTGCTTCGCGTCNNTCGTCGCGCAGCGTCTTGAACACCACCGTCTTGTCGATTCGGTTCATGAACTCGGGCGTGAACTTTCGGCGCGCTGCCTCGACCGCGGTGCGCTGAATCTTGTCGTCGAAGTTGTTGTCGACTTCCACCACTCTGGGCGCAAAGCCCAGGCCACCGTCCACCAGATCGGTCATCTCGCTGGCGCCCAGGTTTGAGGTCAGAATGATGATGCACTGCGAAAGGTCAACGCGGCGATTGTCGCCCAGCGTGAGTGTGGCCTTGTCCAGAATGCCGAGCAGCAGTTGCCACAGTGAGTCGCTGGCCTTCTCGATTTCGTCGAACAGCAGGATCGAGAGCTTCAGCTTCTCGGTGAACCACTGGTTCAGCGCTTCCTGCGTGAGCAGGGGATGCGTCTCGCGATGGCCAAGATATCCCGGAGGCGAGCCAATCAGTTTCGCGATCTCATGCGAGTGCTGGAACTCGGCGCAGTCGATCTTGATGCAGGCATGGGAGTCGCCGAACAACGCCTCGGCCATGGCTTCCACCACGCGAGTCTTTCCCGAGCCGGTAGGCCCAAGAAAAAGCAGGTTGCCCACGGGACGCCCGGGAGCGTTCAGGCCCGCGAGAAACATCTGGTAAATCTCGGCGACCTTTTCGACGGCCTGGTCCTGGCCGACGATGCGGCGCCGCAGTGCGGTTTCAAACTCTCCAGCATCTGCGCTGCGGCGGTTCGGATCGAGCACTGTAGCAAGATTCGTTCTCATAAAGTGGCGTCTTTCCTATCCCAGGCCGTATCCTCGGCCTTCTTTCTCGCGGACTCTCCAGGCCTTGTTCCTTCGCGACTCCCCACAGTTCCAAGGTTGACAAAATTTGTCATTTGGAACCAGTTCGCTTGCCTGACCCGATTCGCGTCCGGGGCTGCCTTGGAATAAGCAAGCGACTGGCCACGTCCGGCGGCCCGATTGGGGAGGGGGAAACCCCATATCTGGCTGGAGTTAGATGGCCGGCGAAGATATTAGAACAAACGGCAGTGGAAAGTTAAGAGGAAGGAAGAGAAATAGTTTGCGCATGCCGGGAAGGGAAACTGGGATTAGACGGGCGATGACCGGGCGTAACTAGCTGCCCTAATTTGTGCGGGATAGCATCCACGTCAGGTGGTTTCCTGGAGGATCTCTTGCGTCGCTCGCCACTTTTCACGATCGTTGCTGTCTCGTGCGTTTTGTTCGGAGTAGCCGCCATGCGGCTAAGTCCGCAGCNNGCCGCTGCAGCGCCACAGGGCGCGCAATTGCATTCGGCACGTGCAACTCTTCCCTCCACAGTGAAGCGGGCGGAGATCGCTTCGTCGCAGCCGTCTCCTTCGCTTTCGCCCGCCCCAGGAACTGACCTCTACACCGCGAAGCGCGGAGACAGCATTCCCGCGGTCGCCCACCAGTATTTAAAGCGCAC
>PLKR01000256.1:2375-4282 GCA_003140655.1 Acidobacteriaceae bacterium
TCCGCATCATCCGCCACTGGCGCGAAGTCGGCGGCAACGCCGTAGTCTTCGACATCAAAGACAGCGACGGCAGCGTAACCATTCCCTTCGAGCATCCACTGCTCGGCCAACACCAGGTCTACATTCACGACCTGCCGAAGTTCGTGCACTTCCTGCATTCCGAGAACATGCACGCCATCGCCCGCATCGCCATCTTCCGCGACGAGCGCATGGTGGTCGAGCATCCCGAGCTGGCGATCAAGTCGAAGCGCACGGGCCAGCCCTGGCGCGAGAACGGCAAGCTGGTCTGGACCGATCCTTCGCAACCCAAAGTGCAGGATTTCGACATCGCCCTCGCCAAGTTCGTAGCGCAATCCGGCGCCGACGAGATTCAATTCGACTACGTCCGCTTCCCAGCCGAAGGCGACCAAAAAGACGCCACCTTCGTCTACCAAACCGAGCATCCCGAAGCAGATCAAGCCGAAACCCAGCCGTGTAAAGAGGTTCAGCCAGACTCTCCAAGCCCCGGAGGGGCGACCGACAATAGCCCGGCGCTTCAGCGCCGGGTAGCCGATAAAAACGGGAACAAGTCCCGTAGGGACGGCACGAAGACACCGCCCCGAAATACCGCCTGCGGCGCGCCCCATCGCGGCTACCAGCGCTCCGACGTAATCGTAGCCTTCCTGAAAAAAGCCTACGCCGAACTGCACCCCACCGGAGCTCTGCTCTCGCTAGATGTCTTCGGAGTAATGGCGTGGCAGCGTCAAGTCGATCTCTCCCACACCGGACAGGACATCGTCGGCATGGCACAATATTGCGACGTGCTCTCGCCCATGATCTATCCCTCGCACTTTTTCGGCATGGATAACATCGCCCACCCCGGCGACGCCCCNNGTAATCCGTCCCTGGCTGCAAGCCTTCCGTTGGCGCACCAAGACCTACTCACCCGAATACATCAAAGTGCAAGTCGCCACGGCAAAAGAAAAAGGCGGCATCGGATTCTTGTTCTGGAACGCCGCCAACGACTACAGCAAGCCCTACGAAGCCATGCCCGAAATGAAAGCCGCGAATCTAAAAGAGAAGGCCAAATACTTCCGCGGTGACGAATTGTCAGGAGCAACCGTGAAGGCAAGCCTGACGCCGGCACCCGTGCCCACCGCGGAAACCGCCAGCCACTAAGAACCGTTGTCATAACAAACCGTTGTCATAGAAACTCTTGTCATTCCGAACCGGGCGCAAGCCCGGTGAGGAACCTGCTGTTCGTCAGCAGCACCAGAACTCAATTATCCGAAGCATGCCCACCCCTACGTCACCCTCACATCCAGCAGCGCCACCCAATACTGAAAAGACTGCAGAGCAAACCCACAAAAGATAAGCACAATCCCAAACGCTCCCAGCCGCCGCTCCGGAAGATTGTCCGCGTAGTACTCAATCAACGGAATAGTGGCACTGCCAAATCCAGTCACAATCCCAATCACCAGCCCGACGCGAATCGCAAACCGCCACGCATGGTCCACATGCTGCACCAGCGCGCTGCACAGCAACGCGGTCACGGCATAGCCCACGGTCCGCACCAGGATTCCCCACACTAGGCGCCGCGTCAGCCGCGGCTTTCCGGTCGCCGCATAATCCATCGCCGGACGCATGCCCCGCGAATAAGCAAACACCTGCCCCACCGTAAGCAGAACGGCAAACGCCCCCGCAAATTCCCATCCCAGATTCCGGTAAAGCGCCGCGCCGAATGCGAATCCCCGCACAGCGCTGAACAATCCTTCCCACCACAACGAATAATGATCCAGCCCGCGAGCCGCCCGATTGAGTTCAATCGCAATCGTGACCCCGCTAGCCACGCCCGAAGCCAGGCCAAAAAAAAGCCCCAGGCCAAGGCCATAGCCAACCCCAAACACAATGGAGTACGTCACCGCCCG
>PLKR01000175.1 GCA_003140655.1 Acidobacteriaceae bacterium
TTCTACGCTGCGTTCTTGTTTCGTCATAGTGCGTTGTAATTACAGGATTTTCCGTATTGCGCGATTGATCGGCAGATGGCAAACTGCCCGACATGGCGAAGCGGAAGGTCTACAAAACCACCACAGTCGCCCGCGCTAAGGCTGCTGTCTCGAAGTCCCGATCCGCCAAGAAGGAAGCGTCCCGCACGGCCAAGAAACGCTAGCAACGCACTATTAGGACACTACCTACCCGGAAGAAGCTTGCTAAAACCGCACGGCAACCGATAGGCTGGTGCGTCATCGTTGTTCGGGAGCGGTCTGGTTCCAGCGGAGTTTGGTGCAGGCCGCAAAGGTGCGTTCCTATGAAACTGACGCTGGCAACGCGAACCGAGGATGGAATTCTGGTGGTGGATTGCAGTGGCCGGATTCTTTTTGGCGAGGAGTCTTCGCTATTGCGGGATACCGTCAGGAAGGCCGTACCCGAGAACAATCGCATCGTGCTCAATCTGGGCGAGGTAAATTACATCGATTCCGGCGGTCTGGGCACACTCATGGAGCTGCGCACAACCGCGCAAAACAAGGGCGGCACGATCAAGTTGACGAGCTTGACCAAGCACGTAAGCGATTTGCTGCAGATTACCAAGTTGATCACGGTCTTCGACGTATACAACGCAGAGGCGGAAGCCATCGAATCCTTCCACAAGGCGGCTTAGCGACTGCCCTGCGCGAAGGCTACCATGAGTTGCGCCTGTGCGGCTGCGAACAACATGGTTCATCTCTCGCCGACGACAGTTTTCGACGTTCAAACTCTGGCCGCTTTCGCCATCTTTCTGGCGAGCTATTTGGTCTTTGCGCTGGGGAAATTCCCCGGACTGAAAATTGACCGTGCAGGCGCGGCGATCATCGGCGCTGTGGGCATGGTGGCGTTCCGGATTGTGCATCCGGCCGATGCGCTAAGGTTCATAGATTTCCCCACGTTAGTGCTGTTGTTCTCGATGATGCTGATTGTAGGCAATCTTCATCTGGTGGGATTCTTCGAGTGGAATGCGGAGATGGTGCTGCGGCGACTGAAGCCGTCGCGGTTGTTGCCTGCGGTAGTCTTCACGTCAGGATTGCTTTCGGCATTTTTCGTGAACGATATTGTTTGCCTCGTGATGGTGCCGTTTGTGCTGAGCATCACGCGCAGGCTGCGGCTGGAACCATTGCCGTATCTGTTGGCGGTGGCGACGGCATCGAATATTGGCAGCGTGGCGAGTATCACGGGGAATCCTCAGAACATGCTGATCGGGTCTTTTTCCCACATCTCTTATCGTGACTTCCTCCTGCATCTTGGGCCGGTAGCGGTCGTGGGTTTGTTCCTAGATTGGATGGTGCTGCACTGGATGCTTATGAGGAAGGTGAAGCACGCGGAATTGGTGAACGACGGGATTCCACTGCCGCCGCTCGATCTTTCGCGGCTGACGAAACCCGCGATTGTGGTAACCGCAGTTGTGATCGCGTTTTTTGTAGGCGTGCCTCCAGCGATGGCAGCGGCTTTAGGCGCGGCGGTGTTGCTGATTACCCGAACGCTGGAGCCGCGAAAGCTGTACGAGGAAGTGGACTGGGGTCTTCTTGTGTTCTTTGTCGGGCTGTTCTTGATTGTGGGCGGAGCAGAGAAGGCGGGAATTATAGGGGAGTTTCTGGGGGTCGCAGAGCATTGGAATCTTCACAATCTGGGGGGCTTCACGGTTGCCGTATCGTTGCTGAGCAATATTGTGAGCAATGTACCAGCGGTGATGCTCTTGAAGTCGCTGGCACCGAACTTTGCGAATCCGCATACGGCGTGGCTGGTACTGGCGATGGCATCGACGCTGGCGGGGAATCTGACGATCACGGGAAGTGTGGCGAACATTATTGTGGTCGAGAGCGCCAAGCCCGAGGTGAAGATCGGATTCTGGGAATATTTCCGCGTTGGGCTGCCGATCACCGTGATGACGTTGATCGTGGGATGGGCGTGGCTGGAGTGGGTTAAATAGATTCTTCGGCAAAAGGGCTTAGAACAAAAAGGAGATTCCCGATTAAGAGCGTGCCAGAGCCTGACGCCTCCATCGAGAACAAGCCCTCTCCTTCACGGCGAACGCTGCTTGGACTCGATTGGCTCAATTTCCTCCTCGCCGACGTGCAGACGGGGGTGGGACCGTTCCTTGCGATTTACCTCGCTGGCTACAAGTGGGACGAAGAGCGCGTAGGGCTTGCGCTTATGGTCGGCGGGATCGCAGGAATTCTCACGCAGACCCCGGCTGGGGCGCTCGTTGACTTCCTCCGATCAAAGCGAGCGCTGGTCGGTGTGGCGGTGGCCGCGCTGGCTGCCGGAGCACTGCTAATCGCTCTGTTCCCGTCGTTCTGGCCTGTCATGGGCGCTCAAGTCTTGATTGGCGGCACGTCCAGCGCCTTCCTCCCAGCCGTCTGCGCTATGTCACTCGGGATCGTTGGACGTGCCGGGTTCGACATCCGCCAAGGTCGCAATCAGACGTTCAACTCGGCAGGGAACGTGATTGCCGCTGTGTCGATGGGACTGCTGGGCTACTTCGTCTCCAACCGCAGCATATTCTTCTTCATCGCGGTATTCGCTGTCCCCACGATTCTCGTTCTGCTCCTAATCAGACCCACCGACATCGACTACGAGGTCGCCCGTGGCGCAACTGATGGCGAGAAAGGCGACAAAGCGGAAAGCGTCCGGATGCTCTTTCAGGATCACCCACTGGTTATCTTCCTCGTCTGCGCCGTGATGTTCCATTTTGCGAACGCGGCCATGCTGCCGCTGCTTGGCGAGATGCTGGCAAAGGGTCAGGGGCGAAGCTCGATGATGTTCATGTCGGCGTGCGTAGTCACTACCCAGTTCGTCATCACGCTGATCGCGGCTTGGTCGGGACGAGAGGCAGAAACATGGGGTCGAAAGCCACTTCTACTGATCGCATTCGGCGTACTTCCGACGCGTGGCGTTCTTTACACCCTCACGTCCAATACGGACTTGCTCGTGGCAATCCAAATCATGGACGGCGTAGGGGCGGGGATTTTCGGCGTTGTGTCCGTGCTTGTGATCGCCGATCTAACGCGAGGTACTGGCCGATTCAATCTCACGCTGGGAGCCATCACGACTGCGGTCGGTATCGGCGGGGCTCTGAGCCAAGTTATCGCAGGTAGTATCGTTCACCACGTGGGCTTTCGCGCTGGCTTCCTATTCCTCGCGGGTGTGGCGGCGGCAGCTTTCGCTATCCTCTATTTTTTCATGCCTGAGACGCGCAATATACGATTGGCAACGGTCGGGAGTAGCCTAGGCCAAAAGCGCAATCCGGACTGATCAATACATATCAAGTTTGGAGTCTTGCCCACGAGCCACATCCGAGCAGTATTGACCAGACTTTGGACTGCCAAGAGTAGACAGTGATGTTAGCGGGATTCTGCGGATGTGGGTCTCGCTGACCTGCCCCCCAGAAAT
>PLKR01000540.1 GCA_003140655.1 Acidobacteriaceae bacterium
TCCCGTAACCTGCTCGATCTTATCGAGCACTTCTTTCACCGAATAGCCAGTCCCAGTCCCAAGATTTACCGCGATGGAATCTGCCCCGGCCGCCAAACGCTCCAGCGCTGACACGTGCGCATCCGCAAGATCGTTCACGTGAATATANNGCTCCAGTCGCGGCCAGCAAGGCCGAAGGAATCAGGTGGCTCTCCGGGTCGTGCAGTTCGCCAATCTCTCCGCTCTCATCGGCGCCGGCAGCATTGAAGTAACGCAAGGCGGTGAACCGCAGGCCGTAGGCCCGGTCATACGCTTCGAGTGCCTGCTCGAAAAAGAGCTTCGAAACGCCGTAAGGATTTACCGGCTGCCGCGGAGTGTCCTCCGGGATAGGTACCTTGCCCGGGACTCCGTATACCGCGCAGGTGGAGGAAAAAACGACCCGGCGCACGCCGCAGTCGACGCAAGCATTCAGAAGGATGAGACCTCCCTCCACGTTGTTACGAAAGTATTTTCGCGGGTCTGTAACCGATTCTCCCACATAAGCGTGCGCGGCAAAGTGCATCACCGAGTCGACGCGGCGCAACGCAGCAGAGAGGGTCGCTCGGTCCGCAATGTCACCGCGCACCAGTTCAAATCCGTCGGCCAGAAACGCGTGGCCGGTCGAAAGATTGTCATAGATCACAACCTCGTGCCCACGCCGCCGCAATGTGCGAGCTGCATGACTTCCGATATAACCCGCGCCTCCAATCACCAGAACAACCAATGGTTTTCTCCTCTTTTTGGCAGATTACTGCCCGGAACTCCTAGCGCCTCGACATTTTGAGATGCTACAGTCTAATGGCTGGGCCGGTTTTTGTCCTAGCGCCTGCCGGCTGCTTCCGAGTTCCCGCGGAAGATTTAAGAGTTTGCTGAACGGTCGTTACCCAAGGCGTCTCCGCTACTAGCACTCACGTGCCATTTACGGACCCCGGTCGTTGAGACTAAAGTCTCACCAACGATGTACTCCGAACACGCTTGGGTGTTTTGAAGGGTCCATCCCGTCTTGAGCTTAGCAATCCCCTTCTTGGTGTCGCCGATGCTGGACCGGCTTTTGCCCTAACTATGCTCCGAGGATGTCGGAGTCGCAAGGGATGTCTCATTCAACTGCCCGTCATAGAGGAGAAGAGAGAATGGCTCAACATGTGATTCCAGCGCCGGGGACCCCGGAGAAGATCCGGGTGCTTGCCGCTGACAGTACTCGGATGAGCAGCCAGTTGCTTGCCGAGGCGCTGGTACAGGACCGCCAATTCGAAGTCACAGGAACAGAGCCCAAAGGTTCGTCAATTCTGCAGGCTGTCGCGCAGAAGAAGCCCCATGTCCTACTGGTGAGTTCAGCCTTGGAGGAATCCGCCACTCTGGGATTTGATCTTACCCGCCAGGTCTGCGCCTCTTATCCCGAGACTCGGGTCATCCTTTTGATGGACACGTCCAACCGGTCCGCCGTGGTTGAGGCTTTCCGTTGCGGGGCGCAAGGGGTCTTCTCGCGCACCGAATCCTCCAAAACACTTGCCAGGTGCATTAACAACGTCCATCAAGGCCAGGTGTGGGCGAGCGCCGCGGAGTTGCGCTACCTGCTCGAGGCGTTTCGTGAATCGGAACCGATGCAGGTGGTGGATTCTCGGGGTGAAGCGATTCTCTCCAAACGTGAACAGGATGTGGTTCACTGTGTGGCCGAGGGATTGTCCAACCGCGAAATCGCGAGCCATTTGAAATTGACCGAACACACCGTGAAGAATTATCTATTCCGCATCTTCGACAAGCTGGGAGTCTCCAGCCGCGTGGAAGTTGTGCTTTACGTCTTCCGTCTTCGCAAAGAATTGGGAGCTAATGTGCCTGACAACCAATACACGCAGGGCTTCACAATCCACGAGAGTGCGCAGGCCAAGACCGCGGGTAGTACGCCCATAACCGTGAAAAGGGCCGTGGAACCTGCGAAAGAGCTGGCGCGCCGGAACCGCGGCTAAAGCTCGAATTGCACTTGCAGTTGTGAGTAGGCGAGCGCCGCCAAGATCGGGCCCTGGTAATTTCGACCTCAACCTATATTGCTACGGCAGTAATCCCAATCCATCTGCCGCCGTGTTTACGATGGTGCGTCCGATGACCAACGAAGCTGTTGCCGCGGGGGAGGGAACGTTGAGAACGTGCAGCATCTTTCCGGAAGGGACAAACTGGAAATCATCCACCAGCGTGCCATCGCGCCGTAGGGCCTGGGCGCGCACTCCAGAACCGCCGGGGATCAAATCCTCCGCGCGCAGCTCGGGAAGCAAGCGCTGCAAGGCGCGAACGAACGCAGGCTTGGAAAAAGACCGGTGAAATTCGTCCAGTCCGCTGCGCCAATGTTGCGCGGCCATGCGCCAGAATCCGGGAAAGGCCAGTGATGAAGCCAGATCGCGCAGGCTGAAGTCGGTTCGCTCATAGCCTTCGCGACGAAAGGCTAGAACAGCATTGGGACCGGCATCCACGGTGCCGCTTACACGGCGCGTGAAATGGACGCCAAGAAACGGAAACTGCGGATCGGGGACGGGATAGATGAGGGCCCGCACAAGCGACGAACGCTGGGGAATGAGATCATAGTATTCGCCGCGAAAGGGCACAATGATGACGTCCGGCTTTCCGCCGGCCATGCCGGCGATGCGGTCGCTAAACAGTCCGGCACAGTTAATCAGATAGGTCGTGGAGAAGGACGCGCCGCTGGTCTCCACCACCACTTCACTTGTGAGATTCCGCAAGCCGGTCACTGTGGTGGAAGTCAGAATTGTTCCCCCCTGGGCATGGATGAGCTCGGCATATTTCTCGCAAACCGCCGCGTAATCCGTGATGCCGGTGGAGGGCACGACCAGGGCGCGCAGTCCGCTGGCGTGGGGTTCGATCTCTCGCAACTGTTCAGGCCCGATCAGTTGCAACCCGGTGAGTCCGTTCTCCTCGCCCCGGCGCCGCAATTCCTCGAGCCGTGGAAATTCCTCCGGATAAGTGGCCACAATAACTTTGCCGCAGACCTGGTGCGGGATGTCGTGCGCGCGGCAGAATTCGATCATGGCGCGCGCCCCCTCGACACATAACCTGGCCTTCTGCGATCCGGGCTTGTAATAAACGCCGGAGTGAATGACGCCGCTATTGTGGCCGCTCTGGTGCTGGCCAACGCGAGCTTCTTTCTCCAACAACAGCAGGCGAAGACGGGGAAAGCGCTTTGTGATCTCAAGCGCGACGGCCAGGCCGACAATGCCTCCGCCGACGATGACTACGTCGTGGCGTGAATCAGTCATCACCGATGATCATACCGCGACGTCGCGTTCTTACTGTGTATCTTCACTGATTCGCAGCCGCTGATTCGCCACGCTACTGGTTCACCACCAGGGTTACGGTGGAAGGCGCTGCGTGACTCAGCGTGCCCGAGGCGCCAGTTACGTTGATCGTATAGGTGCCGGGTTTGGTGCCTTGCTGCTGGCCGCCACTCCCGCCATCGCCGCCATTGCTTCCTCCTCCGCCACAAGAGGGAAGCAAGAACNNTCCGGCGGCCTCTGTTGCCCAACAGCGCAAGTGCGGGCAGCGCCAACCATAAGGCGTACGAAGAAGAGAAGACGGTGCGATCAGGCCTCTGTGGAAACAGGCTGGCCGAACTGGACGTGGTAGAGATTGTCACTACGACAGCAGCAGAGCTGGCGCCGGGAGTTACCGGGTTCGGACTGAAGCTGCACAGTGAGATCGCCGGAGCGCCAGAACAGGACAGAGTCACAGCATTGGCGAATGACGAGCCCACGGGTAGGACGCTAAAGTTGTAGCGCACCGATTGTCCCGCGGTAATTGTCTGGGTAGCTGATGGCGTGAGCGAGCCGACGGTGAAATCCTGAATTACCGTGAGCGGCAGCGGCAGGGTCTGGGTGGGCTGTCCCGATAAATCGGTCACAGTCAGATTGAT
>PLKR01000032.1 GCA_003140655.1 Acidobacteriaceae bacterium
TCGGAAACGGCGACTTCGGCGAAGCTTACATCCAAGGTCGATTTCAAAGAGCTTTGCGCCAGCGCCCGCACTTGCCGAAGCGTGAGGCGGCGATTGTCGACCACCGCTTGCGCGACCTTCAGCACCGTATCGGCCGCCAGCGCCTGATAGTAAGCCTGATCGACCTCGATCAGAATCGCCGCGCGCGTGTTGCCGACGATCTGTTCCTGCGCGGAAGCCCGCAACTTGGCCGCTTCGGTCAGATTCGCGGTGCGTCCGAAATCGGTGACCAGTTGGCTGATGGTCACCCCGGCGGCCACGCGGCTATATAGGCTGGAGGTTTGCACGGCACCCGCCGCGAGAGTGGTGCTGTGGTCCGCGCCCACGCCGGTGAAGCTGCCCGCGAGCAGCGGGTAGAGCGGCGCGCGACTCTCGGCGATCGCGGATTTTGCCGCCTGCGCCACGAGATTCGCCGAGCCGATCCGGGGATGATTGCGGAGGGCGATCTGCTCAGCCTCGGCGAGTGTGAGCCTCTTCGNNGCGAGCAAGGCTAACATGAGAACAGACCGCTTCCGCATCCTAACTGGGCTCTTCCCGCGCCACGGATTTGATCACGGTGGTGTCATGCGCTTCAATCAGACCGTCGGTGATGAGTTCGCAAAGAGCGGGCAACAGCGCCTCTGCGGCTTCTTTCGTTTCGATAAACTCGATTTGCACCGGAAGGTGTTCCCGCTCCGCCACTCCGCCTTCGGCCGAGTGCGTCCGATGGTGCGAACCAAATCCCGCCGCCGGACGGATCAGAGTAGCGCCCGCAACTCCGCGCTCANNTCGTTGAGATGAATCGTGATCTTCTTGGCCAAGCCTGGTGCCAGCATCCGTCCGCCCCGTTAGATAGCTGGCACACCCAAATGCTCGGCATAGTCAAGTGTTACGATGGACTCGATAGACTAAACGTGCGGTTTCGGGGCCTGCAGCCTACATACACCAGGATACCGGCGAAACCCTGAAAATGCCACTGAAGACTTCCTGAAGTTTTCCTAACGGCAGCTTCAGAAAACCTAAAGAGAGAATGCGGATTCTAGTGATCGAGGACGAGCCGAAGCTGGGTGAGGCCTTGCAGGAGGGCCTGCGGGCCGAAAGCTACGAGGTTGCCCTGGCGCACACCGGCGAGGAAGGATTCTACCTGGCGCAGTCGGAGAAGTTCGACCTGCTGGTGCTGGACGTGATGCTTCCGGGCAGAAGCGGCCTGGAGATCCTGACGACCATGCGTGTGCGTGGATTCAAGACACCCGTCCTGATCCTGACGGCCAGAGACGCGGTCGAAGATCGCGTGCGCGGCCTGGATGCGGGCGCCGACGACTATCTGGTTAAACCCTTTGCATTTCCCGAACTGCTGGCGCGTATCCGGGCGCTCGGCCGCAGGGGCGCCCCGGAGACCAGCCCGAAGCTGCAAGTCGCGGACCTCCACATGGATGTCGAGGCGCGCTCCGTCAGGCGGGGCGGCGAGACGCTGGAGCTTACGGCGCGCGAGTTCGAACTTCTGGAGTATCTGGTGCGTCATCAAGGCCATGTGGTCTCGCGCGAGATGCTGACGCGCGAGGTTTGGAAGGAGGCGGGCCGTCACACGCCATTGGATAACGTGATCGACGTGCATGTGGCCCGGCTGCGCCGGAAGGTCGACGACCGGTTCGAGCAAAAGCTTGTGCATACCGTACGGGGCGTCGGATTTGTGGTGCGCGAACAGCCAGCCGAGTAACGACGTGCATCGGATAGTGGGTTGGTCCCCACACATCTCAATGAGAGTACAGCACATAGCTCGCGTAAGCCTTTTCCACCTCCGGGTCCTGCGCGAGGCGCTGTTGCAAAATCCAGATGCCCTCTGTATTGGCAACGAAAATCAGTCNNGAGAAGTCCATGATCCGGATGGTTTGCGGCGCCGTGGCGGATGCCGGAGCGGCCGGTGCGCTGGTAACCAGAGCCGCGGTTCCCGCGACTGCCGCGAGACTGCCGGAACCACCGGACGAGTATGGGACAGTGGCGAGTACCGCAGGCCGGCTGGCATTGGTCACATCGATCAGTGTCACACCCTTGCCCGCATCGCTCTCGGCGTAGAGATAGTAACTGCTGTAGTGTTGTGTGGCGAGAAAGCGGCCGACGGACCCGTCCGTCAGAGGGATGTGGCCGATCACCTGAATCTCATCGTTCGGTCCAGGCGGCACGGCGTTGGGCGTTTTGTTCTTGGCGTGGGCCGCCGGCGCAATCGTCATCGTCAGTCCGGCTAGAAAAACGACACAAGATAGACTATAGCGTAAGGTTCTAATATGATTTGGATTCACGTATTAAGGTTTAGCATCGAAGGACCGCGTTCGCGCCTTAAGTGTTTCTGACGTTTTCATGACTGTTCCTTCAGGCAACATTCGGCGAGAATAGGGAGAGCGAAATGATCCGCAAATTCCGCCCGCGACACATCCGCACGCGCCTAACGTTGTGGTACGTGTTCGTGCTGGCGAGTGTGCTGGTGCTCTCCTGGAGCCTGACCGCCGCATTCATGTTCTTCCAGATGCGAAGCCAACTG
>PLKR01000485.1:0-2204 GCA_003140655.1 Acidobacteriaceae bacterium
GTCAGTATTGCCTGCGCCGTCTCCAGCGTGGGCAGAGCCTTGGTCTTGACTTCGATGGCCAGCGCCTCCATGCGGGCGCTGCTCTTGCGCACGGCCAAATACAATGCCGTCAGAATCCCGGCTTGCAGCACCACGGCCGCTCCCGTCAGGGCGATGAACAGTGGAGTGAGGTTTTCCATATAGACCCCTCCTGAGCCGAACCGCCGGCGCCAAGAGGATTACAGGTTCTTGGGCGCTCCGGTCTCCGTCGTAGCCTCTTGATAGGCCTGCCGCCCGGCCTCGTACGCGGCGCGGAACTGATCCTTCTGCTGGTTCACGACTTCGCGGCCGCGATCGACCCAATCCGAAGCCTGGGTACGGGCCTCGCGCGCGCGCGTGCTTATGTAATCGCGTCCTTCTTCCGCTCGAGCGCGGAGAACGTCCCGCGTCTCGCTTCCCGATCGTGGCGCGTATAGAACTCCCACCAACGCGCCCAGGCCCATTCCGGCCAGGAACCACCCGAAGCTATTGCTGCTGTTGTTCTCCGACATGTCAGATACCTCGCGGCTATAAGTGCCGATGATTGAATGTTAGCACCCGCATGAGGGAAATACAATTACGGCAAAACCCCTACGCAAGCGTCCGGGACACTGCAATTTCGACTCTTAGAAATTCAGCTTACTTCTGCGTTGGGGGATTTGCTGGGGTTGGAGCTGGCGTTGCCGGCTGCGTCTTGGCGGGAGCCGATTTCACACCCTGCAACACCGAACTGGGTCCGCTATGTTTGATGGCGTTGATAGAGAGCGTCACCGAAGTTAACATGAACAGAACCGCCGAAATCGTCGTCGCTCTGGAGAGCGTGGTGGCTGCGCCGCGCGGGCCAAACGCGGCCTGACTGCCCTGTCCGCCAAAGGCCGCCGAAATGTCTCCGGCCTTCCCGCTTTGCAGCAGAACAACCACAATCAGAAACAGACAAACGATCACGTGGATGATAGTGACAAGAATGATCATGAAATCAAGACGTCCTTAAACCGTTCAGAATGAATGCAATGGTGCGGAAGGGGGGATTTGAACCCCCACGCCTTTCGGCGCCACCCCCTCAAGATGGTGTGTCTGCCAGTTCCACCACTTCCGCACAGATGTGAAACAACACCACAGGGGCGATTTTGATTATAGCAGAGGGAATCTGCGCGGCATTGTTAGACGGCTTGCACCTGGAAAGTGCGTGTTGACAATTCGAAAAGGAGTGAACGGGTTTCGATGTCACGCAAACGAGCCAGGAGGGCGCCCAAAAGATTTCTTGGCGACCTCCTTGGCCCCACCGCGTCAATGTAACCGCTGATGCGATCCTAGTCGCCGGAAGGTAGCAGCATCTCCTCGGGGCCATGCTCAACCGGAACCGGTATGTGCGGACAGTCACCCAGGATCGGCTGGCAAGCCGCATCGGGACCGTGTTCAGGCCGGAGCAAAGGTTTGATTCCGCCAAACTGCTCCGCTTCCGTGGATCCTGCCAACGCCATCGTCGACGTCAACCCACCAGTGATCACCTGCTGCACCTGATCGAAGTATCCCGTGCCCACGAAGCGCTGATGCTTTACCGCTTCATACCCGTACTGGGTTTCGCTGCTGAACTCTTTTTCCTGGAGACGAGAATAGGCAGTCATGCCCGCGAGTTTATATGCGCGCGCCAGCTCAAACATGCTGAGGTTCAGCGCGTGGAAGCCCGCCAGCGTGACAAACTGGAACTTGTAGCCCATGCGGGCCAGTTCCTGCTGGAAGCAGGCAATCGTCGCTTCGTCCAGGTGCTTGCGCCAGTTGAAGCTGGGCGAGCAGTTGTAGGCGAGGAACTTTCCCGGATGCTTCGCGTGAATGGCCTCGGCGAATTGCCGCGCTTCTTCCAGATCGGGATGCGAGGTTTCGCACCAAATCAAATCTGCATAGGGCGCATAGGCCAGGCCGCGCGCGATGGCAGACTCGATTCCGCCCCGAATGCGGAAGAACCCTTCCGACGTGCGTTCGCCGGTGCAGAAGGCGCGGTCGCGCTCATCAATGTCGCTGGTCAGCAGGGTCGCGCTGTCGGCGTCGGTGCGGGCCATGATCAGCGAAGGTACGCCCATTACGTCGGCAGCCAGTCGTGCCGCCACCAGTTTTTGAATGGCTTCGGTTGTGGAAACCAAAACCTTTCCGCCCAGGTGTCCGCACTTTTTCGCTGACGAAAGCTGATC
>PLKR01000485.1:2228-2532 GCA_003140655.1 Acidobacteriaceae bacterium
GCACTGTTGATGCGGCGGCAAAGGTTGGGGACACTATCCGCCGGATACAGGCTCTGGTCGGGATACATCTGTCCCGCATTGTTGGCGTCCGCCGCCACCTGCCATCCACTCACATAGATCGCCTTCAGCCCCGCCTGCACCTGCTGCACCGCCTGATTGCCGGTCATTGCGCCCAGGGAGTTGACGTAAGGCTCGGTCTGCAACAGCTCCCACAGCCGCTCCGCTCCCAGGCGAGCCAGCGTGTGCTCAATCTGAATCGAGCCGCGCAGCCGCAACACGTCTTCTCCCGTGTAGGGACGCTCTA
>PLKR01000206.1 GCA_003140655.1 Acidobacteriaceae bacterium
CCCAGTTTTCAGGGCCGGATGAAAGTCGGCTTCTCGAAAGACGGACGCATCACAGCGCTAGACATGTTCGTGATTTGCAACAACGGTCCCTACGACGCCGTCGGCGATGCCCCGTCATCAGGCCGCATAGTGTCCCTGTTGTACCAGCCGCGAGCCATGCGCTGGCGCGGAGTGACGGTGTTGACGAACACCCCGCCCCGCAGCGCACAAAGTTCCCCGGGCGGTCTGCAGGGGATTGTCATCATCGAGCCCATCATCGCGAAAGCTGCGCGCAAGCTCGGAGTTGACCAGGTCGCGATCCGCCGCATCAACTGCCCAGAAGGCAAGGCCCCGTTTGGACCGCCGGCGCAAGGGAAACGCCCGTATGCCACCAGCGCCTTCATCAAGGAAGCGCTCGACCGCGGCGCGGAGCAGTTCAAATGGAGCGAGCGGGTTGCACGCACTCCGAAAAGGATGGGCACGAAAGTTCGNNCGCCCGATGGCCGCATCACCTTCCAGTCGGGAATCGGCAATCTGGGCACGGAGTCGGTGATTGATGTTCACCGTGCCGGCGCAGAGGTTCTCGGTGTGCCCTGGGAAAAATGCGACGTGGTGTGGGGTAACACGACGAAGAATCTTCCTTTCACCTGTGTTTCCGGCGGCAGCCAGACAACTCACGCCATGACGCGCGCTGCGTATGCGACGGCGATGGATGCCAGGAAGAAGCTTCAGGAAATCGCGGCGAAGAAGCTAGGGGGCAGACCAGAGCAATACGAGGTCGCCAACGAGCGCGTTTTCCGCAAAGGCGGTGGCGCCGGCATGACTCTGGCACAGGCCGCGAAATACGCGATTCAGCTCGGGGGCGTCTACGACGGCCATGAAACGCCTGCCGATCTCCACAAATTGACCAAGGCGTCGGTGGCCGCGTTGGCGGGCCAGGGCCTGGTCGCGGCAGCCAAGGACAACTATCCACGCGACGGCTCGACATTTTCCTACGTCGCCAGCTTCGCTGAGGTTGAAGTCGATGTCGAAACCGGCAAGTACTACATCGTGGACTTCCTCGCCTCCGGCGATGTCGGAACCGTACTCCATCCCCGCGCGCTGGGGGGCCAGATGCTCGGCCGTTCCACACTCGGCATCGGCCATGCGATCGGGCAGAAGTGGGTGTTCGATCCGCACTACGGCGAGATGGTCTCCAAGCGTTTCTATCAAAGCAANNGTCGGCGAACCCCCGGTTGCAGGCGGGTGTGGCGCAATCTTGAACGCGCTTTCGGATGCGCTCGGCGACCAGATTTTCCAGCGTGCGCCCGTGAACGCAGACACGATTCTGACGTCGCTCGAAGCGGGCCGGCCCATGCAGCATCCTCTGATGGCCCATATTTGAGACTGAGATGAGACTGGAAGGAGAGCTATGGCTGTCATACGAGACGTAATGCCCGCTTTCGAATTGTTTCAGCCCAGTTCGGTTGCCGATGCGCAAAAGCTTCTCGAACAGCACGGACCCGATGCCTGGGTGTTGGCCGGAGGGCTCGACAGTTTCGACTGGCTCAAAGATCGAATCAGAAAGCCCAAGGCCGTGGTCGATCTGAGCGGAATCGATGAACTGCGTGGAGTCCGCACCACCGCCGACGGCATCGAGATCGGCGCCATGACCACGCTGAGCGAAGTAGTAAATCATCCCATCATCAAACAGAAGTACGATCTGCTGGCGCAAGCCGCGGAAGTGGTGGCGTCGCCGCAAATCCGCAACCAGGGAACCATCGGCGGCAATGTTTCCCAGGACACGCGCTGCTGGTATTACCGCGGAGGTTGGCCGTGCTACCGCGCCGGCGGCAACATTTGCTACGCCGATACACCGGAGGGACGCAACCGCGAACATGCGATTTTGCACGCCGACCGTTGCGTTGCCGTGAATCCTTCCGACTCTGCTCCGGCTCTGATTGTGCTCGACGCCAAATTCGTCCTGCGGACGCGCAAGGGTGAGCGCGTCGTCGATGCCGAGGATTACTTCATCGGTCCTGACATCGACATTACCCGTCTGCACATCTTGCAGCCCGGGGATCTGCTTACCGCCATTCGTATTCCCTCCACGTGGGCGGGCGCGCAATTCTATTTTGAGAAAATCCGGGACCGCAATGTTTGGGATTTCCCCCTGATGAACGTGGCCTCAGCCATGACGACGTCGGGAGAAACAATCGAGCGCGTCCGGATCGCCGTGAACGGCGCCGCTGCGCGTCCCTTACGTCTTAAGGCAGTCGAAGATGCGGTTCGCGGCAAGCCGCGCAGCGCCACGACGGGCGAAATGGCGGGGAAACTGGCCGTGCAAGGCGCGGTCCCGTTGCAGTTCAACGCCTACAAGATCCCGCTGATGAGAAACCTAGTGAAACGCGCCATCAGTGGAGTAGAGGAGGCGACGTGGACTTCTTAGAGTGGGCGACGAGTCCGTGGGGACAGAATGTCCCAATCCATATTGCGTGGTTCCTCATCTGGGTTTCAGCGATTGCGGGGCTACTGTTCCTGATCGTTCACGCCATCTACGTGATGTATTTCGCCAAGGCAAGAGTGTTTGCCAGCGATGCTTCCCCGGCAGTAGCTGCGAAAATTCCGAAGCACGTTCCCCGGCACTCATTGGTGGCGCGGCTGTTTCACTGGGTCATGGCCGCCTCTATGTTCACGCTGTTGTTCACCGCTTTCCTTCCGAAAGTGGGCGTTCAGTTTCCGTGGGTGACTTACCATTGGATCGCCGGCGCCGTGTTGACGGTCTCCATCATCTTCCACATCATTCATGCTTCTTTCTGGCTCGATTTCTGGTCGATCTGGCCTGACCGAATAGATCTGGATGATGCCTGGAAGAGGGTTCGCCGCTTCGCCGGAATGTCCGCGCCGCCGCCGCGAAAGTTTGCCAAATATCCCCTGGAGAACAAGCTTTTCCACGGCGTCATCATCTTGTGCGGTCTGTCGGTAATCCTTACCGGCATTTTCATGATGTCTCGCGTTCGCACCGTATTTTTCCCCCGGAATCCCTATCTGTTCAGCGACATGACTTGGGGACTGATGTACGTGCTCCACGGTCTGGCGGGCGTGGGATTGATTGCGCTGGTCATGATGCACGTCTATATGGGTCTTCGCCCCGAGAAGCTCCCGATCACGAAATCCATGATCTTCGGCTGGATGGATCGCGATTTCTATCTGGAAGAGCATGATCCCGAGCGATGGGTGGTCGAGGCACCTTCTGCGTCATCGATATCCAGTAGAGTGGAAAGCCGGGGGGCAGACTGATGCTGGCTGAGATCTCGAATCGTTGTGATGCAGTGGAAGAGTGCTACGAGTTCCTGCTGGCCTATGCGGCCCAGGGACTTCCCAGTGACGAGGGCAGCAAATCGGGTACACAAGTCCGTGAGTTCCTGCAGAACGCCGCGAAAGCACTAACCGGGCTGGCGGAGATCTGCGCGATGGCAGTCAAAGAGGAAGGTCTTGAGCCAGCCGATAAATATGTGGCGTTCTTTGCCGTGCTGGATCGCGACGCTCGCGATTCTCTTGCTGCCATTGAGCTGGTTCTGGCCCAACCCGCCATCAGTTCGCAGTTGATCGACAATCTGAATGCTTCCATCCATCTCCGCGCTCTTCTCACTGACTTATTTCTGGTGGGCGAGGTCGTGAGGAAGCAAGACAAGCCGGCGCGGCAGGCGGTCACGAGCGCAGGCAAATGAAGCTGCCCGGCAACTGCAGAACTCCTTACAGCAACGGCACGATGCAGAGGCTAACCACGACCTGGACTTCCTCGGCGAGTACCAATCCAGCCAGCGGCCTCACCCATACGTTGCTAAGCTGCCTTCTCCTCACGCTCGGAGCCGGGGCGCCCAATCAAATCTTGCCGGAGTCGCTCCATTTGTGTCGCTGCTTCTTTCATCTGCTCAGCATATTCGTGCCCCTGCCTTGGAAGGAATCCTCCGTAATTCTCCAGTAGCAACCGGGAGTTCGTATTGATGGCAGTGATGTTGGAACGTGCTTGGCCGGAAAGGGCAGACATTAGTTTTTCTAGCTGCAAATCCCGCTCGGCTAGCTCTTGTCTGCTCTGGGCGGCTTCTTCTCCCAGCAATCGCCCATGGCGGCGGATCAGCCCGAACAGACATGCTGTTAGCACAAACAGGCCAGAATTAGCAATAATGGTTGCCGACAAAACCTTCTTCAGTGCGGCAATCCTCTCTCTGTCGAATGCCGCGAAATTGCTGCTCTCAGCTGAGGACAGCGATGACACAATGCGGCGTACCTCATCCATGTAGCCCTTACCTTCGTTTGTATCCACGAGCATGAACGAGCGATGGCGATACCCCTGTTGCCGCAGACTAATGGAGCGCTCCATCTCAGCCTGCTTTGATTTAGCCAAAGACTCCAACTGCGACTCCAGTGATCGTTCGCGCTGCGCCCGATTAGCGAGCCCTACACGAAGGCTGGCAAAATCGGTTCCGATCCTGCCGTTCGCGTCGGTATAGGGCTGCAGGTACGCAGGGTCCGCGGTTAGTAGGTATCCGCGTTGACCTGTTTCCATATCGGTCAAGTCTTTCTGAACATCGGAGATGTCGGCTTGGATCGTCGAGCTTTCCAGTGTGAGAGCCGCAATTCTCTGCATCCGTTGTAAGTGGTTGACCGCAAGGTACGCATTCCATGCCATGAAAGCGAGGAGTGTCGGGACTCCTATTTGCAGCGCAGCTTTTCGAATCATCTAATTGTGCCGCCCTTCACGTGACGTTCAGAACACCCTCAGTCGTGATTCGACTGGCTTTGCAAATCTCCTCCGCAACCTTGACCGCCGCGTTACTGCTGTGGACCGGCCCTTCTGCTGACATAACGGAACTGGCAGCCAGAGTAAAAAGCAGAGCATCCTCCTGCTTGTCGAAGTAAAGGACTACTTGGTTCGCTGCCATGTGAGTAGCTCCTACTGACTGTTCTTAGGGATGATAGGCCGATTCAGCGCGAGAACGAGGTTATCTCTTTTGGTACGCCTTATCATCCTCCGCCCAGCAGATGAGCCACGAATGACCCAATTGTCTTAACAGGCGTTAGGGCCTTGTGCCAATATCATCAGGCAAAGAACTTGAAAGCGACAAAGCGACGGAGCGATCCGGCAAGAACAAGAGCGGCTTCATGCGTTGGTATTTCACCTTCTTCTTCATCTCGGGGTTCTGCAGTGTCCTCTACGAACTCGTATGGCTGCGCTTGTCTATGGCGCAATTCGGCGTTACCACCGCCATGGTCTCGATCGTGCTGTCGGTTTTCATGGCCGGATTGGGGCTGGGTTCGTGGACCAGTGGGGCATGGATCCGCACGCATCGAGAAACAATCTTCTTCCCAACCCTCCGCCTTTACGCTGCGATCGAGTTGCTGATCGGCGCGTCCGGAATCCTCGTTCCCTATGAGCTTGGGTTGGGACGGACCCTCCTGGAACGGCTGGAATCCACCTCCTCGGTGGAGTATTACGTCGTCTCCGGCATCTGGGTTGCCTTCACCTTGATTCCCTGGTGCGCATTGATGGGAGCGACCATCCCGGTCGCCATGTTCGCGATCGAGCGAATGTTTCCCAAAGAATCTTCGCGGTCATTCAGCTATCTATACACGGCCAACGTCGCTGGCGCAGTCGCGGGCACGGCTCTTCCTTTGCTTCTGATTGAGCTGCTGGGATTTCACGGGACTNNACTGCAACCGGTGGAGGATCTCTGCTCGCCTTGCTGTTCACTACCGGTTTGACGAGCATGGGGATGGAAGTCTGTTGGGTTCGTCAATTCACGCCTTACCTGGGAACGGTGGTATACGCCTTCGCGTCAATTCTGGCCACTTACCTGACCGCGACCTTTATCGGATCGCGCGTCTACCGCCGTTGGAGCACGCGGGGCCATCAGGAAAGTCCCGTGCTCTGGACGCTACTCGCGCTCTTCGCACTATTCCCACTGGTCATGACCAGCCCCGGCATTGTCCTCTCCAAAGGTCCGCGGCTGGTGCTGGGCATCGCGCCCTTCACGAGCCTGCTCGGGTTCCTGACGCCCATGCTGGTCGACCGCTGGTCGGGAGGCAATCCCGCCAAGGCAGGGAAGGCGTACGCGGTGAACGTTCTGGGCTGCATCCTTGGTCCGCTGCTTGCCGGATTCGTGCTTCTGCCCCGGATGAGCGAGCGCTGGGCGCTGGTGCTGCTCTCGCTGCCATGGCTCATCCTTGGCATCCGCCCCATGCGCCTGCCGGGATCGGCGCCTGGTTTCACGGAGCGCGCCGCGTCGTATTTATTATTGCCGCTGGCGTTAGGACTCTTCCTGGGAGGCAAGG
>PLKR01000493.1:0-11104 GCA_003140655.1 Acidobacteriaceae bacterium
CAGCCATGATTGCAAATGAAGATTCCGAATGAAGACCGCAGCGTTCTCCTGCAACTTCTCGGCGGCACCAAGGGCTCGCACCCTCTGCGCCGCTGGATCAACTTCTGGCCGCCGTTCCTGGGCGCGGGCATTCGCATCCAGCACATCGCGCCCGACATGAAGGCCGTCGACGTCGAGATGAAGCTGCGCTTCTGGAACGCCAACTACGTCGGCACGCACTTCGGCGGATCGCTCTTTGCCATGACCGACCCGTTCTATATGCTCATGCTGATGGCGAACCTGGGTCGCGATTACATCGTATGGGACAAAGCGGCAACCATCCGCTACAGAAAGCCGGGGAAGGGAACCGTGCGCGCGGAATTTCGTTTGTCTGATAGCCAGATCGATGATATTCGCGAGAAACTGAAGACGCTGCCGAAATATGAGCCGATTTTTTCGGTGGAAGTGAAAGATGAAGCCGGAGTTGTGATCGCCGAAGTCGAAAAAGTGCTGCACGTGCGAAAGAAATAACTGCAGCCCATGAGGGCTGGGCTTAACTCTTACTGAATCATAGGAGATTCGAAGTATGTACATCCCTGAATTTAACCGGGTACGCGATCAGGCGGACACAGTCTCTTTCGTTCAGGCGAATCCGTTCGCCATTCTGGTTTCTGCCTCGGACAGCGGTCCCTTCGCTACGCATATCCCAATCCTCGCCCGGGACGTGGACCATCAGTTGGTGCTGCATGGACACATGGCCAAGGCGAATCCGCACTGGCGTCTTCTGCAAGGCGGTCAGGAATCCCTGGCCATCTTTCACGGGCCCCACGCCTATATTTCCCCCAGCCTGTACGAGAGCCGGGAGAGCGTTCCCACTTGGAACTATGCGGCCGTGCATGTATACGGCCACGCGGGCGTGGTCACCGAGCCCGAACCGCTTATGGAAGAAGTTCGCGAAATTATCCATGCCTTTGATCCAGCCTACTTCGCTCAGTGGAGCGCCCTCAGCGATAAGTTTCGCTATGGCATGCTAAAACAGATCGTCGGGTTTGAGATGGTCGCCACCCGGATCGAAGCCAAGTTCAAGATCAGTCAAAATCGCACCAAGAAGGATCAGGCCGCAGTGATCGCCTCTTTGGGGCAGAGCACGGACTCAGCCGTGTCCGGAATCGCCCGGCTGATGCAGGAACAAGGCCTGGGAGTCTGATCGCGGAAAATGAGCCGCCTCAAGCAATCCGCAGAGATGCCACCACCTCCGCTAGGCGGCGTGCGCGTTCTCGTAGGCCGCGCGCGGCATCAGGCCGGTGCGCTCTCCGGGGAACTACGCAGGCTCGGCGCGACCGTGCTTGAAATTCCGTTCATCGAAATTCACAAGCCGCGATCGTTCCAGGTGTTGGACTCCGCTCTCAAGAGCCTGGCGGAGTATGACTGGCTCATCCTCACCAGCGTGAACGGGGTTGAAGCCATGTGGGAGCGCCTGACCAAGCTGCGCCTAACAAGAAATCTTAAGCGCCTGCGCATCGCGGCTATCGGCCCGGCAACGAAAAAGGCGATCGAGCAGCGCGGCGGCGAAGTGGATGTTGTTCCCAAAGAATATGTCGCTGAGTCGGTGGTGCGCAGTTTGCGGCGGCGGGTGCAAGGGAAGCGGGTGCTGCTGGTGCGGGCCAAGGTTGCCCGCGACGTGATTCCGCGGGAGTTGCGCCGGGCCGGAGCGCAGGTGCAGGTGGTGGAAGCTTATGAAACCGTTGTGCCGCATTCTTCGCGCACGCGCCTGCGCGGCGTGCTCGACAATCCGCGGCGTCGCCCGCATGTGGTTACTTTCACGAGTTCATCTACGGTGCGCAACTTCATTGCATTGCTCGGCTCACGCGGCACGAACCTCGAGGGGATACGGCTCGCCTCCATTGGTCCGGTCACTTCTTCGACGCTGCGCGAGCTAGGCTTGCGCGTGGACATTGAGGCCAAAGAGTTCACCATCCCGGGCCTGATCGAAGCCATCCTGCTCGCGATGGTCAAGCGCGACCCTAAACAGGGCTAGTCATTGACACAATTGCGCAATCTGCTAAATTGCCGGCATGAAACCGAAGACAATTTACCTCGTGCTCTGTTTCGCCGGGGCGTTGCTCCCCTACTGGCAGTTTGTGCCGTGGGTCATGCAGAACGGTCTGAGCATTCCGATTCTGTTCCGCGAGCTATTCGCGTACCGTATCAGCGCGTTCTTCGTGATGGACGTAGTAGTTTCCGCCGTAGTTCTGCTCGTGTTCATACGAGTCGAGAGCGCCCGGCTGAACGTTCGTCGACGATGGCTCCCCGTGCTGGCTGTGCTTACGGTCGGGGTGTCGCTTGGCTTACCGATGTTCCTCTATATGCGAGAGCTCCGAATGGAACAGCTCAAGTCCTCGGGAAGCAATCCGGTACCGGCTTGATCCGAGCGTCACGCTATTCGGTGAGCGAGCAACTGCAATCCGCCGGGGGAACGTGCGCCAGCAGAAAATTCGCGACGCGCTTGTAGGCGTCGATCTGATTCTCCACGCGCGCAAAGCCGTGGCCTTCGTCTTCGTAAATCTTATAATCAACCGTCCCACCGCGCTTCCTAATGGCATCGACCACCTGCTGCGTTTCCTCCTTGGGGCAGCGGGGATCGTGTCCTCCGGCGAGCAACAGCAGTGGCGCTTTGATCTGATCGATGAAGTTGATGGGCGAACGGTCTTCGTACAGCGTTTTGTTCTTCACTACATCGCCCATGGTCGCGAGATCAGACTGCTGCAGCACCGGATCTTCATTCTCGATCTTAGTAAACCAGTTTACAAAGGGCACAATGGGCACGCCCGCGGCCCACACGTCGGGCGCCTTCGTCACTGACATCATGCTGAGATAGCCGCCGTAGCTTCCGCCCATGACGGCGATCTTTTTGGGATCGAGATGGCCGGTCTGCTTGATCCAATCCACGCCGGCGAGAACGTCCTGCAGATCGCCGCCGCCCATGTCGAACAAGTTCGCCTGCTGAAATTCTTTTCCGTACCCCGTCGAGCCGCGGTAGTTGGGTGCAAGCACCATGTATCCCTGATTGGCCGTGTACTGCACGAAGCGGTTGAACGAATTCATGGTTTGTGCAGTCGGCCCGCCGTGGATGTAAACGATGGCCGCGTTCTGTCCGTTGCGCGCCATGTTGAAGGGCACATAAAGAAACGCGGAGATGGTCCACTTGCCGTCGCGGCTGGGGTAGTGCACCAGGTAGGGCTCGACCATGTCTTCCGAGCGCACTCCGGCCACCAGCGAATGCGTGACTTGATGCGACTTGCCGGTCGCGAGCGTATAGACCCAGAGATCGCCGGGAGCAGTAGGACCGTTGTGGTAGTACAGCAGGCGTGAACCGTCTTTTGTGAAGGCGGAGTGGCCGCCCGCAGGTTCGTTCACGCCTTTCGGAACGGGCAACATCGTGGATTTGGCGGTCGCGAGATCGTGCAGGTAGATGTCTTCGTTGCCGTCGACGTTCGCGCTGAACGTAATATGCTTACCGTCCGGCGAGAACTCGCCGCCGCGAATTTCCCATTTGTCTTGGGTGAGCCAAGAGACCTTCTTAGTTGCGATCTCGATCAGGCCAACATTGTCGTAGCTATTCGCGGCGTTCGAAGTGAACAGAACGTGCTTCCCGTCGGGCGAAACGTCGTTATTTGCAAAGCGTTCTTCGCCCTCATGCGGTGTCAGCAGCGCACTCTTCCCGGTGGCGACGTCAGCGATGAAGACGTTAGAGTCTGTGCCTTTCGCCTGCTCCTGCGAGTAGACGATGTACTTGCCGTCTTTCGACCAGATGGGATTCGCATTGCCCTTGTCCTGCGGCGTGCCGGTGGTGACATGCTTCACCTCGCGCATGACTGTGTCGTAGATATCGATCTCGTGCGCCGCCGAGGTTTTTGGTTTAATGAGATATGCCAGATAACGGCCGTCGGGTGACCACGTAGGATCCGTTTCGGCGATCTCGCGCGTGCTAGTGAGGTTGACGACCTTGCCGGTCTTGGGCGAAACCAGAAAAATATCCCACAGCTCGTCGCCGTCGTAATCGGATTGATACGCGATCCACTTGCCGTCGGGCGACCACGCGGGCGAAGACTGGCGCTGGTCGCTGACCGTGAGTTGCAGCGGCCATCCGCCTTCGGCAGGCACCAGCCACAGGTTGTTGCGCCCGCTCATGTTAGAAATGAAGGCGATGCTCTTGCCATCGGGCGACCACGTGGGCCGTCCTACCTGCCGCGTCATGTAGAGCTTCTCGATGGTCAGGCTGCGCGGCTCGACCTGCGCGTTGGGCTTGGAGACGATCAGCTTGGGATCGGTGATGGCTTGCGGCACCGGCAGACTCTGTGCGGCGATGGCTTCGGCAACGACTGTGCTCATGAGTATGACGATAGCAAAGAGTGCGAGGATGCGCATTCAGTTCAGGGCCTCGATGGTGGAATGAAAGCGGGAAGCGGGGATTACGCGTCTCATCTCGCTCGCGTATCGCATCGTTAGGTCATGCTACTCAATGATGCGAAGATGGCGCAACAAGCCGTCAGTGGTGGATAGGTCAACATCGACCTGCTCGAAGTCTCGGTCGTTCGACCAAATGGGGATTTGGAGGTGTAGAGCCAGCGCAAGCAACTCGATGTCCTCGGGATCGCGACTTCCGATGCGCTTTGTTGCCTCGGCGATGCTCTTCGCGTACTGGGCGCGGCTTACAAGAGTTACCGGCAGCGCAGCCACTGCTAACAGCAGGATGTCGGAAGGCAGGCGTTTCTGCTTGGACAGAATCGGAACATACTCCTCGACCTCAGACAAGGTGTGCTCCGTGGTAAAGACTTCGTGAACCTGAGAATGATTAAGAAGCAGCCTTGCGCGCCCACCAATTAGCGCGGACAGAAGGACATTAGCGTCGGCGGCCAGGTTCACGGCGTCCCTTTCGCCAGCGCTCGAAATCCCGCAGAACCGCTTTTTCTGTTACACGTTTTTTCTTTAGCTGGTGGGCAATTTCAGAGGTCAGCATGCTAAACAATTCGCGTTTGAAGTCCACGGGCAGCGTTGCTTCCCGCCAAGGGAGAAAAACTCCGGCCACCTTGCCGCGGCGCGTTACCAGAATAGGATCGTCGGAGCGAAACAGAGTAGTAGCGTGGTCGCGAAATTCGCGGACAGTGCTGATTCGCATGTGGTCACCTCCGTGACCATTATAGCAGTCCAAGAGTCGATTTACTTAATGATTAGACGTTCCGGCACTCGAATCAAGTTCCGCTGGCAGTGGGACGATTCTCCTTACGCTTTCGCGTTCTTGTGCATGTCCACCGTGCTCCAGGTCTTGTCAGCGGCATGACAAATGTTTTCCAGCGGACAGTCGACGCATTTGGGTTTCCGGGCAATGCAGACACGGCGTCCATGCCAGATGATCTGATGAGAGAAAAGAATCCACCGGTCGCGCGGGATGATTCGCATCAAATCCTGCTCAATCTTCTGTGGGTCATCGTTCGTCGTGAGTTCGAGACGGCGCGAGATGCGATGCACGTGAGTGTCAACCACCACGCCCTCGGCCTTCCTGAACCAGGTTCCCAGCACAACATTTGCGGTCTTGCGGGCGACACCGGGCAGGGTAAGTAACTTTTCCATATCGTCGGGGACCTCTCCCCCGAAGTCAGCGACGATTGTTTTCGCNNTCGGGCTGAAGCTCCTCAGGGGTGAGCGCGGCGAATGCCTCCACCGTGGGATATTTGCGGAAGAGTTCGGGCGTGACGCGGTTCACGTTGACGTCGGTCGACTGGGCCGAGAGGATGGTCGCGACCAGCAGCTCCCAGGCGCTCGAGTGCGTGAGCGCGCAGGTGACGTCGGGATAAAGCTGGTCGAGGCGCTTCAGGATTTCGGCGATGCGGTCGGGGGCGAGTGGATTGTAGGCTCGCGCAGCCTTTGAGGCAGCCGAAGGTTTCTTTCGCTGCTCCGCGGCTTTCGCTGGCGAGCGCCTGCCCTGAGCTTGCCGAACAGGCGCCCGTACAACGCGAGCGCCTTCTTGGCGGCCGGTGCGAGCGGGTTGGCGGGGCGTGTTTCCGCGGGGCATGAGGGCAACATCTTAGCAGAGACCTCGGTAACCACAGGAATGATTGACTCCACACATATCCCTCGGTAGTCTGGAGTTCAACTTATCTCTTCAGAGAATGTTATGGCCGTAAATTCCATCCAGCTCGGGCAAGTCTGGCGCAACGATGCCGATGGCCAGGATTATCTGGTCACCAAGGTCTATAACGAAGTGTTCACGCAATATGCCATGTTGCGGCCGGCGGGAATTACGGCTCCAGATGCCCCAACGGTGCGCATCAAGGTGNNTTCTAGGCGCAGCTTTTGCGCCGCCAATTTCCGATACACTAATTCAGTTCTCAGTTCTCAGTCTGAAGACTCTCAACTGGCAACCGGGAACTGGCAACCGACAACTGCTTTTCCTCATGACTGAAAAACTTCTGGCTGTCATCTTCGTGTTCATTAATTCCGTGATCAGCGCGACCGGCTACGGCGGCATCGTGCTGTTGATGGCGATTGAATCGGCATGCATCCCTCTGCCTTCAGAACTGATCATGCCCTTTGCCGGCTATCTGGTTTTCACGGGCACTTTCCAGCTGCTGTGGGTGGCGACGGCGGGAGCGCTCGGATGCAACCTGGGGTCGTTGGTGGCGTACGAGATTGGATGTTATGGCGGGCGTCCGCTGGTGGAGCGCTTCGGGCGCTGGATTCTGATGGGCCGCCGCGAACTCGACTGGGCCGACCGCTTCTTTGCGCGCTGGGGATACCTGGCCGTGTTCATCGGGCGGCTGCTGCCGGTGATTCGCACTTTCATCGCGCTGCCAGCCGGAGTGGCGCGCATGCCACGCGCACGATTTCACATCTACACGTTTCTCGGATCGTGGCCCTGGTGCCTGGCGCTTGCATATCTCGGCATGAAGCTGGGCGAGAACTGGCGCGAACTGGGGAAGTACTTCCACAAGTTCGACGCGGTGATTGGAGTTGTGCTGGTGGCGGGCGCGGTCTATTTTGTTTGGACTCACTGGCAGAATCGGATGAGCCGTCAGGCGTCGGCCATCAGTCGCCAGTAACGCAAGTGCGTCAATTGTCTCCGGTTCGCTTTGCCAACTGCGATCCTACGATCTGCCACTTGCCGGATTCATCGTACTAGATGTAGTCGTCGGCGAAGATGCGCGAGAGCTCGGCAATGTCGGCAGCCATCAGGGCGCGGTCTCCGTCTTCGAAAAGCTTCACGATCTGCTGCTCATCGCTTTCCACTTGCTAACGTCCTTCCGCGACGCTTTTCTTTGCTGTCCTGTTAGTGTACAAGCTGGTATTCACCAGGAGGATTCTGTGATTCGAATGTCTCGCACTTTCGCGTTGTTACTGTTCTGCGCCATCACCCTCCCGATCTTTTCCTACGCCCAGGCCGCACCCGGAACCTCCGACAGGCCCTTCGTAGTCGAGTATTACTACAAAGCCAAGTGGGGGCATGCGGATGAGTTTCTGAAGTTGTTCAAGAAGAATCATTATCCGCTGCTCAAGAAGGGAGTCGAGTCGGGACGCGTGGTGAAGGTCTGGATGGATCAGCCGCGCTATCACACCACCGAAGACGGGCGCTGGGACTTCCGCGTGACCATTGTTTTCAAGAATGCCACGGTCGCCAATGAGCCGGTTGATGAATCGGCGCTGCGGAAGCAGATGTATCCCGATCAGGAGACGTTCCAGCGGGAAGAGCAGCGCCGGTTTGAGATTCTTGACGCGCATTGGGATTTGCCGGTGAAGACGGTGGATCTCGACGCGAATCCCTGAGACTCATGAACGTGAACGGCTTTACCCTGTGAACCTCTGTGTCCTCTGTGTTTAAGGGGTTTTAGTCGATCCTCAAAAAATTCGCGACCAGCTTCTCGTACCACGTCCACGGAAGAATGCGCTTGAGGGCGAGCTGCACTCTAGCGTCGCGGCCCACAAGGTAGCGTAGCTTCGGATTGGGGTCCTGCGCGATGGATGCAATCACGCGCGCCACTTCGATAGGGTCGCGCTTGGGCAGCGCCTGGATACGGTCGCGCATGCGGAGGATGCGCTGGATGTTCGGAGAAGTTTCTTTGATGGCGTTCGCGCCCATAACCGCTCCGCGCGTCCAGATNNTGTAGTCCGCCGATCGAAGAGACCATGATGATGTGTCCGGAGCGCTGGCGGCGCATGGCAGGCAGCGCGGCCTTGGTCATGGCGACAGCCCCAAAGAAATTAGTCTCGAATTGGCGGCGAAGTTCTTCCAGTTTGATATCTTCCGCGAATCCGGCCATGGCGAATCCCGCGTTGTTTAAGAGAACGTCGAGGCGTCCGTGATCGCGGACGACGGCGTCAACGAAGGCGGGCAGGGCATCGAAGTTGGTTACGTCGAGCGCGCGGATATCGAGTTGCGCCGCGAGACCTGCGGCGGCCGCGGCCTGGTCGAGACGCTCGCGGCGGCCGAGGTCGCGCATGGTGGCGACAACCCGGAATCCGGCCCTGGCCAGTTCGATGGAGGTGAGCAATCCGAAGCCGCTGGAAGAACCAGTGATGAGAGCGATCTTGTCGGGCATGGAAGTGGAGTCCGCAAAGGTTGTAACACAGGGAAGGGGATTGCGGCGAGCTCACGTGGGGGCAGCCGCCTCACCTGTCCCGCGAAGGCGCAGCCGAGCGGGCCCGCCAACGTTGAGACGATGCAGCACGTCCGCAAAAGATGTCAAAGAGTGATAACAATCAGCGGGAAATACTTCATCGCAGTCATTGAAATTTGGAATTAGACAGAGCCTCGGCAACGCCCATACTCTTAACCATGGACCCCTTACTATCAGTTGAGGACTCACATGTTGATTTGCTCCACGAGATTGGTGTCCGGCTGGCGACGGCGGACGGCTTCCACGAGGTGCTGACTCGCGTGGTCGAGTTTGCCTCCGCGCTGGTGAAGTGCGATTCCTGCCTGGTCTATGTGCTGGAAGGCGACGATCTCGTCCTGCGAGCGTCGAAAAATCCCCATCCCGAAGTTGTAGATCGCCTGAAACTGCGCGTGGGGCAGGGCATTACGGGATGGGTGGCGGAACATCAGGAGCCGGTCGCAGTTGCCGAAAAAGCGGCGCTCGATCCGCGCTTTCAGTTCTTCCACGAACTCCCCGAGGACAGCTATGAGGCCTTTTTATCAGTGCCTTTGATGTGCCGGGGGCGGGTGGTGGGAGTGATCAACCTGCAGCATCGCCAGCATCATGTTTACCGGCGGCGGGAGATTCGCTTGATTTCGACCATCGGATTTCTTGTGGGCGCCGAGATCGAAAGGGCGCGGTTGGAGGATGCGAACTTCAATCTGTCGGAACAATTGCAGACCCGCAAAGTTGTCGAACGTGCCAAAGGAATTCTGCAGCGCGATCTGGGATTGAGCGAGGAACAAGCCTACCTGACGTTGCAACGGCAGAGCCGGCAGAAGCGCAAGCCGATGAAAGAGATCGCTGAAGCGATTGTGCTCAGTGACGAGGTGAGAGAGAACTCGCCCTCGCTGAAACCCGCCTGAGGAAAATTCCCCGAGCGACTTCGAAGGGAATGCAGCCGACGAAAGTCCCAGGAGCAGATGGAAGTTATCTGCTCCCGGGTTTGGCAGCCGACCAACTAGCGGGCGGCGGATGCGGTCTGGGTTGCACTCGAGGTTGCGCTCGAGGTTGCGGCCCTTTGCGCCACGTCACGAGTTTCCGCGGGCACGGCGAAGTGCAACGTCATTCCGAACTCAGGAAGCTGCATCGTGCTGACAAAGCTTCCGTTTGCTCTGGAGACCACGACGAGCTGGCTGATGTCCGAAGGTTGGGAAGTTTCGGCGTCGACCACCAACATCATGAAGCTGGCTCCACCGCCGCTAACGTTGCGCAGCGTGAGCATCTCCGAGGAGCCGCTGGATCCGACGGTGAATCGGTACTTTCCCCCCGGCACAATGGCGTTCTGCCAGTGGACCTCGTGGGTAAGTGTGAAAGTGCCCGCCGCATCCTGGGCGGAAGCCAGGCTGGGCGCGAAGTTCAAGGCACTCAAAGTTAAAGCAACGGCGTAGGCAAACTTGCAAATCGATTTCATGTTATCTCCTGTTCTTTGGTCTTAGTCTGAAGAGCACACACCCGGCGCACTGCCGAGTGGCGTGGATTCAGATTGAATGGAAAACAACGAGGTCAGGAGATTTGCACTACCGCGTCAAGGCTGGCATGCAAAAAGCAGCTTCGCGAGACCGGCTGCAGAGCTGGTTTACGAAGTGATTTCACTATGAAGGAAGTTCGCGCCAGAGTCCAACGCAAAATATTTATCGTGCTCATCAGAGGAGCAAACGCAGGTAGAGAAAGGCGCCGCGGCTGTCCCGCGAAGGCGAAGCCGGGCGGCCCGGCAAGATCGGATGGTGAGCTGAACTCTTCCGCAGCAGGGAGATCTTCTCCGCTCGATGATGCGCCCGCCCCGTTGAACCGATTTTCTGCGCGTTTGGCCGCTCTCGTTTGCAAAAGTCCCGCCCGATACGAGAACATACAAGGTTTGCACATCCATACAAATTCTTACTGAGGAAGCGGCCAGAATATGGCGACACGGAACAAGTCCGCAAAAACGGCGGCAGCAGCGAAAGCACTCCTCACAGAAGTTAAGGATTACGTGAAGACGCAAGCGAAGACGCGCAGTAACTCGCAGCCCAACGGCACGATCCAACCCGCGAAAGGGAAGCTGGGAGTAATGATCCCGGGCATGGGTGCGGTTGCGACCACGTTTGTGGCGGGCGTGGAGGCGATTCGCAAGGGGCTGGCAAAACCGATCGGGTCGCTGACTCAGATGGGAACGGTGCGATTGGGCAAGCGCACCGACGGGCGTTCGCCGAAGATTAAAGAGTTTGTTCCGCTGGCCGGACTCGACGACCTGGTCTTCACCGGCTGGGACATTTTCGAGGACAACATGTATGAAGCGGCTTCGAACGCGGGCGTGCTCGACCAGAGGCTGCTCGACCAGTTGAAGCCGTTTCTTTCGTCGGTGACGCCGCGCGCGGCGGTGTTCGATCACAATTACGTGAAGAAGATCGATGGCCCGAACGTGAAGAAGGGCAAGACGAAGATGGATCTGGCCG